>JACQNR010000275.1 GCA_016202975.1 Acidobacteriota bacterium | reverse complement strand
GGTGCGGCCGGGGACGCGCGCCGCCGCATGCTGCGGCGGATGAAGACCCAGGGCTACGCGCTCAGCCAGCGCGCACGCAAGAAGATCGAGCAGCTGTTCGGCTGGATGAAACAAGCCGGCGGTTTGCGCAAAGTGCGGCACGTGGGTCGCTGGAAGATTCAGCAGGTGGCTTACCTGTGGGCGGCGGCCTTCAACCTGCTGCGCTTGGCTCATCTGGAGGCCGCTGCCTGAACAGAAATGAGAGGCGAACGCGGTGCGCAAAGGCAAAATAGAGCGACGAGAAGTATCGTGCCCGACTCCACTGCCTTGTTTTTTCGCGCTCGATCGCATCCGCATCTCAAAAATCATCCGTTTTGCAGCATCCTGCTAGAGATTCCGGCGACGGAGCGATACTATCTCCTTTCGCCCACGGTCGGGCGATGCTGATAACCGTCCGCTCCTAGACTCACGGTTTGCCGGGGCCAGCTCCTAGCGTCGGGCGCACGCTGGCCGCCGGCTTGGTCATCTCCCGTGCGCCCGACACTTTCAGTTTTGCCGTTTTCCTCCTTCAGACACACGTTCCCGCGCGAGAGGCTAGCGGGGATTCAGGCGGTCGTTCATCCGAAAAATGCTCACTTCTCGCAAGTCGTTCATTTGTAGGGTAATGCTCCATATGAATAGCTCTAAATGCCAGTAATACTAGGTTGAAACAAGCCTGAGTCGGGGGCATTCAGGGGTGTTTTCCCGCATTTCCTTCCTTCGTTTACAGTCCCATTCCAAAGGGGGTCAATGGAGGAAATCCTGACTGTTCAGGAAGTCGCAGAGCGGCTGAAGCTCAAGGCGAGTTGGGTGTACACCCATGCGGATGATCTGGGCGCACTTCGGCTTGGGAAGTACGTGCGGTTTTCGTGGCCGCGTGTGATCGAGCGGCTGGAAAGGGGGGCAGCGGAACTATCGGCGTTGGGTCCTAAACCCAAAGACCTTGGGCAAGTCACTCAATAAGGCGGGGTTGCAATGGGCGGGGAACAGAACGGGAACAAAAAACACTTGACAGACGCCGTTTCGGTATATACAATAAACCGCGATATGGGGAGACCCCCGAAACCGGAACACTTGCGGCGAAGCAAGCTGTTTCCCCTCCGGCTCACGCCCGGCGAGATGCGGGAGTTGGAAGCCGCGTCTCGCAAGCTGAGGGAAACAGTCGCCGCAATATTCCGCAAGGGGGCAATGCTCTATATCAAGGGCAAAGGCGGGTCACAACCGGAAAAGGAGAAAAGCCGATGACTCGCCAATCTTTTCAAAAAGGGTACGTGTCAGACCCGATCCGCACGCGACGGGGGATTGCTTTCAAAATCCGCTACCGGATGCGAACGGCAGAAGGTAAGTGGAAACAGAAGCCGGAAACTTTGTATGGGATTAAAGCCAAAGGTGAGGCACGCAGAGTGTTGGGCGAAAGGCTTCGGGAAGTCACTCGTCAGAAATCCGAAAACTCAAAACTGACACTGCGCGATTTTGTGACGGGCTATTGGAAGGCGCATCTCGACCGGATTTGTGCAAAGCCTTCAACCCGCATGGGCTACGACTCCGCATTGAATGTTCACATTCTCCCCGCCCTTGGGGATTTGCGGCTCGCCGACGTGGAACCTCTACACATCGAGAAGTTTGTCCAAGCGAAAGAGAAAACACTGTCTAAGAAATCGGTTCGAAATCTGGTGGGGCTTCTCCAAGGCTTATTCTCACTCGCCTTAGAGAATGACTTGATCGAACGTTCCCCGGTACGCGACAAACACAAACCGAAGGCTCCACGGCCCAAAAAAGAGCCGTGGGCAGGGGAACAGGTCAGGATGATCCTTGAGAATGCGCCCGAGCAATATCGGGCGTTGTTCGCCTTTGTTGCCAATACAGGTGTCAGGCTTGGCGAACTCTTGGGCTTGCAGTGGCAGCACGTGGACTTGAAAGAGCGCAAGCTGAAGATCGAGCAAAGCCGGTGGCAAGGGCAGGTGGTCACTCCCAAGACGGAAGAAAGTGGGCGGACTATCGCGTTGGGCGAGGTGCTGGCACTCGAACTCTAAGCACATCGCCAGCGGACCACTTTCAGGAATCCAGGGCATTTCGTTTTCTGCAAGCGCGACGGCTCGCCTTTGAATCCCGATGTTTTACGCAGAGACGTGCTCTATCCGATCCTGGACGGCCTGCACATCCCCCGACGCAAGCGGGAGTCTGGCTTCCACGCTTTTCGGCATTCGGCAGGCAGTCTTGTAAACAAAGAAACTGGCAACCTCAAGCTCGCACAGAATCTCTTGGGGCATTCCAACATCAGCACAACCGCTGACATCTACACGCACGTTTTCGATGAATCGCAACGTGAATCTGCGCGGGCCGTGGAACGGGCGATCTACGGCGACTTGTTCCCTACCTGTTCCCAAAACGCGAACGGGAACAAGAATGCAGCAATCAACTAGGATGATAGCAATGGCGGCTCTAGCCGTAACTGAAAGCAAGAAGGGCGCTTCCCGGATTTTCCGAAAAGCGCCCATGGTTGCGGGGGCTGGATTTGAACCAGCGACCTTTGGGTTATGAGCCCAACGAGCTACCAGACTGCTCCACCCCGCGCAAGCATTATAGCGGGTCTCGGGTGCGCTTGACAACGAGGAAAGCCTTTTCGACCTCTTGCGCGAAGCTCATGATCCGAGTACAAAAGTCGCAAGAGGATTTCAGGCAGGAATTCTCTCACGGATTTCCGACGTTCTTCCCCCATGCGGGGCATAGGCGGAGTACAGCAGGGCACGCTGCGAAAACGGCAGGAAGGCGAGGGCCACCACGCACAGCCACGAAATCCATTCCAATTCTTTAAAGAGCAAAAGCGGCACGGCGGCCCAGGCCAGATCGAGTGCCAGCACATACGGGAAGATCCGCCTGAAAAGCCGGCCTGAATCGCTGTGGTCAAAACCCACCGCAGAGAGGAAATAGATGCGGCCCGCGGTGCCCAGCAAAAGGACCAGAAACACCACCAGCGCCAAAATCGGGTGTGCTGACCCAAAAACCTCAAGCCGCTCGGGGTGCCTAGGAAGATACCGGACGGCCGCCATGTACATGGTGAGGTACCCCAGTTGAGTGAGGAGGAAGAGTCCACGCGCCGCGCCGCGGGAAATATTTAGCCACGGAGCGTCGTCGGGCGCTCGCCGCGCCTGCACATAGCCGTCATTCTTTGGGCCGCTTTGCTGGCGCAAATCTGTGAGTGCTGTCAGCAAATCCCCGACCGATTGGAAGCGCTCTTCGCGTCCTTTAGACAGGCATTTGCGAACAACCCGATCCAGCTCAGGTGGAGACACGGGATTTTTCTCACCCAGACTGGGAGCTTCTTGAGTCAGAATGCGGGCGATGGTGGAGCTGGGGTCGCTTCCACGGAAGGGATTCACTCCCGCGGCCATTTCGTACATTACGAGGCCGAGGGAATAGATGTCGCTGCGCGGGTCCGCCTTCTCACCGCGCAGTTGTTCAGGTGACATGTAGTCGAGCGTGCCCAGAATCACCATGCTGCCCGTGGTGATCCCGTCGGCCGTCGCGCTTTGACCAGGCCCGACGGTCCAGAGGCGTTTGGTCAGGCCGAAATCGAGAATCTTGACCCGCGCCGTCCCGTCCGCGCGCCCGGCCAGCATGATGTTTTCGGGCTTGAGGTCGCGGTGGATGAATCCCATATCGTGCGCCGCTTTCAACGCGTCAGCGGCCTTGATGGAGATGTCAAGTAGTTCCCCGGTCGTGAGCGGCCCTTCGGCCAAGCGCTCCCGCAAGGTGATACCTTCGACGAATTCGTAAACGACGAAGGCTTCGGTGCCGTCATCGACATAATCGAGGGCACGGGCAATTCCGGGATGATTGATGGCGGCGGCGGCGTGCGCCTCCTGGGCGAGGCGCTGTCGAAACTTCGAATCGTGAAGGTGCTCGGGCTTAATCTCCTTCAGCGCCACGCGGCAATCCAGCCGAGAATCGAGGGCGCGGAAGACCACGCCCATTCCTCCGCCGCCGATCTGTTCTTCGATGCGATACCGACTGGCTTTCAGCACTTCTTCCATCAGATCTTAACCGAATGAAGCGGCTAAGCGGGAAAACGTCGCGCATCCGCCCACGGATGCGGTTTATTTCCCGATGTCCGCGTGCCCGTCGGAATGAACTTTATCCGCGAATTCAGAGATCTGCCGTTTCAGGCCACGATACCACCAGCGCATTCCTAGTTCCCGCGCCTCTTGGTATGCCTTTTCGGCGCTCCAACCTTGTTTCGCGATCCGGTAAAGTCCAACCATGAATCCCGTCCGGTCGGCCCCGCGGCGGCAGTGAACGAAGACCGGCTGGTGCGCCGGGTCGTTGACCGTGTCGAGAAACGTCTGGATGGAGCCGGGGGAAATTTCATCCCGCGCATCCATGGGAAGGTAGACATAGTGAAAGCCTAGAGCTTCAACCTGCTTTCGCTCATCGTGTTCCTGGCGCAAATTGACAATCGTCTTGATCCCACGCTGCTTGAGCAATTCGAAACCCCCCGGCCGGGGCTGCCCGCCACGGAATATGCCGGGGGCCACCTGGTGAAATCGGGGTAGCTTGTCCTTGGCGTCGGACGTCGAATCACAGAACGCAATTCTCGCCCCCGCGGAAACAACGGTGAATGCCAGCAGCCATCCTCCAAGTCTCATACTCATCACTACAGCGTAATCCCCGCTTTCTTCACAAAGTACTTGATCAGGCCCACCGTGATCTCCGCATTGCAGGAGAGGAGATTGTAAAAATCCTCCGCGCCGACGGCGAGGGCGAATGTATCCTCGAAAGCCTTGGCGCTCGTCTCACGGGCTTCGCGAGTCAACACGGAATAGAGCCCCGCAGCCTCTCCTGGGCCCGCGATGACGGGCTTGCCACCTCCCTCAGTGTCACACTCGATGCGCCCCTGCACGATAAGATAGAAGGCGTCGCCAATGTCCTCCTTCTGGTAAATCACCCTTCCAGCCGCAAACTCGATTTCATGGGCAACCGCGGCCAGACGGTAGAGGTCCTCGATCGAAGTCTCCGAAAATAGTGGCAGCTTCCGGAGCGACTCGGCTTTCTGCAAGGTGGTCAGACGGTTTCGAGTCGCACCGCTTCTCTGCGCTGGGATATACGTCAAATCATCACCCATATTTTATACCTTCCTTGAAGATGCCGCCGGGGCCGGACAGGAATATTCCGGCCAGCGCCCCCGGGCGATGGCGTCCGCCGTGCATTCACGCAGGATGGGGTCGGGGTTGCGCAGGCACGCTTCGAGTATTTCACTAACGCTTTGCTTCGATTTGGAGCTCTGGCTCTTAGGTTCGATCACCGGCAGGACATAGTCCCGAAGCTTTCCGGGCAGAACATTGTCGAGAAATTCGGCCACCGCCGCCCGGCGGAGACGGTCGTCCTCCGTCATAGCCAGAAGCGACGCGACGGCTGCGTTGGGAGGCAAGAGCAGCGCCAGGAGACGGAGCACGCGATCCTTGCCCCGCTCGATCTTTTCCTTCAGGAGCTGCGACAGGAGATCGCCCGTTCCATCCTGCGGGTAGAGGGCCGAGAGCACCTGCCTGTGCCACGTCGTCATTTCACTCTCTTCCCGGATGCGGAGCGTAACCTTCACAACATCGAACCGCAAATCGGCATCGAGCAAGCGTAATTTCGCCAGGGCGCGGATGGCACGGTAACGCAGCAAGGCGTCGTAATCGAATAACCCATCCAGCAGGATCTCCACGGACTCTTGATGAGCGATGTAGGCCAGCACAAGCGGAATGTTGCGGCGGATTTCGATATCGACCGTGGGGTCCTTAAACATGTCCGAAAGGGTTCCGAGGATTCGAGGGCCGTAATCACGCAGGCCCACGCGGACGTCCGCCGCAAAGCGCGGATCCGCCAGGAGCGGTATGAGAAACGGAACCAGCTCGCGATGCCCCGCCTTTCCGGCGCTGAGTATTGCCGCCCTGCGGACGGCGGGGTTCTCATGATGGAACAGGCGGAGATGAAATTCTGCGGCCTCGGGGTTGGAGATTTCTCCCAAAGTCTCGGCCACCGTTTTCCATTCGAAGGAATTGGGTTCGAGTTCCGAGAAGAGACCATCCAGCAGTTGTCTGACTCTGCATTTGCCCTGGCCGTTCCCTTCCCGGCTCAGGGCCACCAGCGCGGCTAGCCGAACCCGCACGTCGGGGGATTGGAGGAAGTAATCAAGCCCCCGCGGCGCGCGGCCCGATACCGCAAGCTTCGACGCTCGCAGTACGGCACTGGCGCGGACGGTTGAATTGCTGTCGACCTTGGCCCGGTCGAGAAGTTCCTCTTCGGTCAGCAAAGCCAGTTCCGTTGCTTTGAGACGAACGCGCGCCGAATGGTGCGCAGTGAGCTGGTGAGGAATCCAGTTTTGCCTGCCCAAAGCAACGGCCGTTTCCATGGCATAGAGCACAACCTCGTCATCGGGGGAGGCGAGCATTGACTTGAGAGTGGCAACAGACAGCTGATTGTCGAAGACAGTGCGAATGGTGGATTTGGGCAAGTCCGGCCGATCGGTTATCCGAGCGCGAATGGTCGCCACATACTCTTTGCGGACCTGCCAGGCGACCCACAGCCAAACAGCGAGCAGGCACAGGTTAAATACGCCAACGCCCTCCTGAACCCGGGCCTTGGGTAGAACCCAGACCAGACCAAGGAGCAGGAACCCGCCCAGCCCGTCGGCCAGGCGCTGAACGATCATATCGATGATCGCCTTGATCTGGGTCTTGACCGATTGCGAGACGGGAACGTAAAGCAGTTCTGTCGTGGCGCGGTCGATCGAGTAGCGCAGCGCGTAGTCGCTTCCCTTGAGGACTCCGCCTGCCCAGAGGGCTAGGGGGAAGGCAATGAGCGTGACGGTTCCGAACATCAGTGCAATGGGAAGGATAAACAAAGTGACTCGCACGCCCACTCTCTCCACGATTCGTGATCCCGCGAGCACTTGCAGGAGAAATGCGCCGCCCGCCATGTACGACGAAAAGGATGCGAAGAAGGCCGTGAGTTGATCCTTCCCCTGGATCGCTTCCTTGGCCACAATTTTGAACTGGAAATCAACAATCAGGGTTACGATGGCGGAAAGCGCAAGCAATCCCACGATGAGCTTCAAGAAGCGCGCGCCGAGGATCAATCTCGCGGCGCCTCGAAAATCGGGACCTTCGCCCGCCCCGCTCGCCCCACGGTTGGTGGCCTCGGATATGCTGTAACGACGAATCAGGAATTGAACGAGACTGATCACCAGGAGCAGGATCGGCACCAGAGTCAGGAGGAGGTTGTCGGTCCCGATCGACTTGACCAGCCTGGCCGCGATCAAGCCGCCCACTGCCCCGCCAAGAATGCCGCCGCTCGACACCAATGCAAAGATTCGCTTGGCTTGGCGCAGGTCCAGTACATTGTTCGCCACCGTCCAGACCTGGGTCGTAACGACGATTCCAAAGATGCTGGTCCAAACATAGAAGATCCACGGCGCAGGCTTCCAGTCGAGCCGCACCGCCCACCATAGCAGCAGAATGTTCGTAATGAAGAAGAGGAGGCTACCGGAAATCAGCCAGGCCTGGTCCACGCGCGCAGCAAGGCGGAGGTACACCACGACAACGAATCCAATAAGGACGGCGATGCCGATATACACGTAGGGCAGCAACATGGGGCTGAACTTGTAAAGAAAAATCCCGTCTCGCGCCGCCTTGGTGATCATGTAGCAGGTGAGAATCAGCGTCAGGTAGGAGAACAACAGAAACACCGGGGTCTCTTCGCCGCGTTCCAGGTTCAGAAATGCACGCAGTCGATTCATTGGTTTCCGCCCGCTCGGCGAATCAATGTTCAGACCGGGGAAAGAGTCCGTGAAAACTGGGCACGACTCGTTTCACCCCTTTCGCTCCCGGTCGCAGGAGGTCGCGTCGCAAGATCTGGTTTTTCGAAATGGTTCACGGGCTCCTTGGGCTACACCAGGCAAAAACTAACTCCATCATACTGAACCCAGAATCCCTTCGCAACACGGCCGCTCGCTGATTTCACCACTCTTTTCGCGACAGCCGGGCCCCTCCTGCTTGATTCGAAAGATACCCCCTTTACAATCGAGTTTTTGGCTAGCAATATATCCCCATTCGAAGAGTTTAGTCCGGGCCGACAATTATGCACCCACACCCCTCGGTTGCTAATCCGGAACCGGCTCTCTCGCCCACCTTCACACGGCCGAGAACGCGGACGGCCTTATCCGCCTCGATTTTCCCACGAGGGCGGCGAACTCACAGACCAATTCTCGCGATGACGGCTGTCCTCCTTCTTTCCATTTGTGCACCGGTGTGCTCCCAGGAGGAGACACGGGCCTCTACCATTGAGTCCGCGCGGAAAGCGAAGGCAAACAATCTTGCCCCTGAGCAATTGTCCAGAGGCGAACAATTCGTCAAAGGGCTTCGGGATAAGAAGGTCGTCGAGCGTTTTTCTGAGGGGGTTGCAGGCTTCCGTGTGAAGCTCGGGGGGCTGGTTTCAGGCGGCGGCTTGGCCCTCGGTCCCGAGTATTTCCGCAAAGATCTGGCGGGCGGTAACCTGATTTTTCGCAGCGCCGTGCAGGCTTCCATCCGGAAATATCAGCGGTACGATATCGAGTTCTCAAATCCTCCTACCGATCACATATATTTCGACATATTTGCAGTCCATCACAATTATCCCAGCATCGGTTACTACGGCCCGGGCCCAAACTCGCTTAAATCCAATCGGACCAACTATAGATTTGAGGACACCGCCACGGACGCTTCCCTTGGCGTCCGGCCGTTCCGCCTCCTCACCATCGGGGCCAGCGCGGGATACATGTGGGTCAACGTAGGCCCCGGCAGCGACCGGCGGTTCGCCTCCGCCGAGCAGGTGTTTTCGCCTGCCGGTTCTCCGGGTATCGACGTACAAACGGATTTCGCCCGCTACGGTGGGTTCGCCGAACTCGACTATCGCGACCAACCGGGCGGACCCCGCAGCGGCGGATACTACACATTCCGCTATCATCACTATTCAGACCAGAACCTGGGGAGCTTCAGTTTCAATCAAGTCAACGCGGCGGTTCACCAATTCATCCCGTTGTTCAACAAGCGCCGGGTGATCGCCCTCCGCCTCAAAACCGTCCTGACCGACCCGACCGGCACAAACCAGGTTCCGTTCTATCTCCAGCCCACGGTGGGTGGATCCGACGACCTTCGCGGTTTCCGGCAGTTTCGCTTCCGCGACAACAATATGTTCGTGGTGAATGCCGAGTGGCGCTGGGAGGTGTTCAGCGGCCTGGACATGGCGGCGTTCTATGACGCGGGAAAAGTCTTTCCGCGGCGGTCCCAACTGAACTTTCACGCCCTGGAGAGATCTGCGGGGTTCGGTTTCCGCTTTAACGTCCGCAACAGCGTCTTCCTTCGCATCGATGTGGGCTTCAGCCGCGAGGGACCTCAAATCTGGTTCAAGTTCGGCGACATCTATTTTGATGAACGAATCCGCTCGACGCCGTATCAATAGGAATGTCATGACCCCACGTCGTCCATCGAAGCGCAAAGCCTGGGGGGCCACGCTCCTTGTGACGGCTCTGCTCTCCCCTGCCTCACACGCCAGGAAGTTCTATGTCGATGACCCTCTGGAGAACGAACCCGAACCCATCCACGTGGAGAAAGTCGCTCGACGCCGTCTCAGCGACGTCTACGACCTTTTTGCCGGAGTTCTCACCAGGCGTGGCGAGCAAAAGACGAAGGCCCGGCCCATTCCCGCGCAGGCCGTCAATACCCTGGGCGAGGTGCCGGACAACGCCTGGTATACCAACCGTCATTACCGCCACCCGATGAGCATCGAGGAATTGGTGCGCGGGCCGGGCGACCAGAACCCGCCGGACGCGGCTGGGCCGCTCATTGTCGTTTCCGCCAAGACGGAAGGAATCACGCCCGGGTTCGTGATGGAGGACTCCAGGGGACGGCGCTATAACGTCAAATTCGATCCTTCCAGCAACCCCGAAATGGCCACTGCCGCCGACGTCATCGTCAGCAAGTTCTTCTACGCGCTCGGATATAACGTTCCCGAGAATTACATTGTCCATTTCAATCGCCACCAGCTCCGGCTCGGCGCGACAGCCACCGTCAAGACTCTTGAAGGCAAACGCCGCCGGATGACCGAGCGCGATCTGACGGAATTATTCCTGAAAGTCCCGAATAAGCAAGGCGGCCGCTACCGCGCCGTCGCCAGCTTCTACTTGAAGGGCGAGAATGTGGGCGAATTTCGTTACCACGGCACGCGCGCCGACGACCCCAACGACACCGTGCCGCACGAGCATCGCCGCGACCTGCGCGGCCTCGGGGTGTTCTGTGCCTGGCTCGGCCACGACGATTCGCGGCCCATCAACACGCTCGACATGCTGGTCGAAGAGGACGGGAGAAGATTCATCCGGCACTATCTGATCGATTTCGGTTCGACGCTCGGCAGTGCCAGCACCGGCCCCAACAGCCCCCGTTCGGGGAATTACCTGTTCAGCTGGAAGGAGTCATCGGTTGAGTTCATGTCGCTGGGACTCTACGTCCCGCGCTGGGCCCGCGCCCACTACCCGAAGATCCCCGCCGTGGGCCGGTTCGAAGCGGAAGTCTTTGACCCTGAGACGTGGGTTCCGGAATATCGCAACCCCGCGTTCAAGAATCGCCTGCCCGACGACGCCTTCTGGGCCGCCAAGCAGGTGATGGCCTTTACCGATGAGCAGATTCGCGCCCTCGTCAAAACCGGTCAATATTCCGATGCGCGAGCCGAACAGTGGATTAACGAGTGCCTGATCAAGCGCCGCGACAAGATTGGCAAGGCGTTCTTTTCGAAAGTTCTTCCCCTCGACCAATTCGGAGTCCGCGACGGACGCCTGGTCTATGAAGACCTCGCCGTAACCCACAAATTGGCCACTCCCCGCGAGTACTCCGTTGAATGGTCGCAGTTCAACAACGCGGCGGAAACCAGGACCCCGATTTCCGGAACGGCAGGTGCTGCGCTCGCAGCCCAACTCCTGAGTTCACCGGCGGGAGATTACTTCGTGGCTAACATCAGCGGAAATGACAAAGGGAAAATGGTCGCGGTGTATCTCCGCCACGAGTCGTCAGGCTTTAAGGTCGCGGGCATCGACCGAACCTGGTGAGGATTTGTTCACAATCCCTCTCACAATAAATCCGGGACTTTCGCAACTCATTTCCCTCAGCTAAACTGAAATAGGCACTGTAACCAGAAGCGCGAAGCGTCAAAATTGATCGGGGGATCATAACTCCAATATCAAGGATGGGAACGCGCGCCGGAATTAAAGTACATCCAATCCTCACCATCGTCCTCGCGCTGGCGGTGTGTTCAGAAGCCGCCTATTCGCGCGACAATGGCCAAACCCTTGGCAGCGGTCCCCCTAAGCGGGCAGATGTAACCAAGCCTCCCACTGCTCGCGTCCAGAATAAGTCTGAAGGGAAGGTTTCATTCAAGACCCTCCCGCACGACGTGCTGCACGATCAGGCCTTTCTGTGGCTTCGCCCCTTTCGCCTCCAGTCCCGCGACCTTCCGTGGGCGGGCGCATTCCTGGGAACCACCACAGGGCTCATGTTCACCGACAACAACGTCGCGCAGAAGCTCGCCGCGAACCCACCCGGCCGTGGATATGATTTCAGCCAAACCGTGACCAAACTGGGCACACCACTCTACGCCTCGGCGATCATGGGAACGGTTTATCTCGCCGGCCTTGCATCAAAGAGCAAGCACGCGCAGGCCACTGGCATCCTCGGCATCCGCGCCGTGGCTGACAGCATGATCATTGTGCAGTCACTCAAGGCCATCACCCAGCGTCCGCGGCCTACCCTGCCCGGGGGCGTCATCCTCAATCACAATGCTGACGGCGAATTCTTTGCCGGTGGCAACTCGTTCCCGTCCGGCCATGCCGCCGGCTCCTTCGCCCTCGCGACGGTCGTCGCCCAGCGAAATCGCAATCGGCCATGGGTTTCGGTAGCGGCTTACAGTCTTGCCGGGCTGGTTTCTGTCCCGCGGATTACGGAACGAAGGCACTTCCCTTCCGATTTTTTCGTCGGCGCGGTTCTCGGGTGTCTTATCGGCCGACACGTCGCTCACAGCGCCGAAGGTCGATCACCTTCGGTCTGGAACCATCTCCAGATCGACCCCTATCCAACTCGAGGCGGAGGCTCCGGCATCAGTGTGACCTGGAATTTCCATTAGGAATCCGAACAGAGGAAGGTGTCTGTCGACCCGGCCCGGTCAAATCAGCTCGGATACCGGGTAGAGTGTGGAGGGGCGAACGAAGAAACGGCCAGCCCGTCCGCTGACGGGCTGGCCGAGTCGGGTTCCGCAAATTCCCTTCGCAGGCGGCCGGTTAACGACACCGAATTCGAGTTCGTGAACTGGGAAGCCTTCTGCAATACTCCCGCTCTGAACCAGCCCGATCGGGCTACGGTTTCGTAACCGTAATACTGGTGCCGTTGCTGTCGCCGTCGGGATCGTGATTGGCCGCCGAGTTGTAAGTACCTGTCGAATGCGTCACACTGGACACGGAAAACGTGACGCTGCCGACGTTCTTGCGGATGCCGCTTTGGCTCACCTGGCAAGTCCCGGTCCCGTTGGTGATGCAGTTCGACGTGGCGCCGTTGTTGCTCCAAGAACCGGTCACGGTGGCGCTGCTCAAGACGGCGTGGCCGGAGTCGTGGACGGTGATCGTCACGGTCGCCGTCCAAGTGCTCCCGTTGTTGGATTTTGACCCATCCAGGTCGCCCACATGCGTGCCGGTTGCCTCAGCAACGGTCACGCTTTTGCTCTCGTCGTCGGCAGCGCCCTCGTTATCGGTGACCGTCAGGGTGACCGTGTAGCTGCCGCCGGACGCGAAAGTATGACTGACCGTAGCGCCGGAACCGGCGGGGCTGCCGTCACCGAAGTTCCAGGAGTAGCTGCTGATGGACCCGTCGGGATCGGATGAAGCCGAGCCATCGAAATCGCAGGTCAGGCCGGTGCAGGAGAAGGAAAAAGACGCAGTCGGCGGGTCATTGGCGTTGTTGACCACGACCCCGTTGCTGCCGCTGCCGGTATTCTCGTCACTGTCGGTGGCTCGGGAGTTGATCGTGTGGCTGCCGTCGCTCACACTCGTCGTATCCCAGGAGGCCTCGTAGTAGCCCGTGACGCTGTTGTATGCTGCGGGCGCCCACGGCCCGCCATCGATGTTCCATTCGACCGTCAAAGTGCCAGCAGCATCCTCAACGTCGCTTGCGGAGATCTGGATGGTCACCTGACCAGACACCTCAGCCCCCGAGGGAGGGCTGAAAATGCTTGCGGTGGGGGCGTTCACAACCGGCCCGCAGTCGCGCAGCTTGAAGGAGCCGATGCGCGTCTGCCAGGGAGCACTCCCGGCGACGGCGTAATACTCCTGGGTGTACCAGAAGGTGCAATCGTCCACGGGATCGACACTCATAGCGCTGTAATCGCCCCAGCGGCCGGCGCTGTGCGTCTGGTAGCCGCTGCCGGTCATTATCTCAATCTCGCCTTGTGTCATCTGGCCTAGGGCGTCTTCCGCAAGGCGGCCGGTGGCGCGAATCGAGGGGTAAATGCCGGTGCTGGAGACGGAGTACCCCAGAGCCACATCGCCCTGATTGTTCATCGCGACGCTTCCCATCCAGCGGTGGTTCGAGTCGGGTGAAAACGTGCCTTGCTGATGCATGGTCCAACCGCTTCCGGTGTTTCGCAACTCGTACCACCGGACGCCGGCGCGATCGCTGCCGTCGACGTCTACCGTGTGATTCACCATCAGCGACTGGTGCGTCCCGAAGTTGCGATACTGCAGCCGGTACATCAGGCGGTCGGAAATGGCATCCACCTTGACGGAAGTCACCGGTTGCGGGATGCAATTGCGGGCATAACCGCACATGTTGGAATCGAAGGCGGCGGTGCCCAGGTTGGCCATGTGGGTAAAAGTGGATGTGGTTGGATTCGACCAGTTCACACTGAACTGCCAAATTTGCGCCTGGTCCGGGGAATATCCCCATGCGTCGTCGTCAATCTGGACGAAGTAGTTCGGTGCGCCCGCCGAGGGCGGGGGGCCGTCGAGCTCGGAGGGGAGCATCCCACCCAGGTTTGCGTCAACGCTTTCGAGATCAAAGTACACCATCTGGGCCAACTGGCCGTTCAGCATCTGATCGCGTTCAAAGGCCACAACCCCTTGGCCCTCCCACGTGCAGAAGAGCATGTTGCACTTGAACTGGTTGATCGCCATGTAGTATCCGTCCGGCCAGACTCCGAACTTCGGATAGTCGTTAAGCTTGCTTTGGTGAATTGTGAATTCGTAGCGGTGCCAGGCGCCAAGGGGGTCGGGGGTCTGGGACACGGCGATGCATTGATAGAAAGGCCCGCGTGGGAAGTTCGGCAGAGCGAACTGGCTCATCATCCAGCGGTCCGCGAGGTGGTCGTATAGGACGATCGGGTCGCCGTCATTCCTGGTCTCACAGGGTCCTCCAAAGCCTTGCCACAGGGTTTTGTTGTTGACCGGGCCGTAGAGCAAGTTGCCGCTACGATTCCAGATGGCGAACGACAGGTTGACCATCTGGATGTAATGGCTGGGGCCGATGTCGCCCACGGTGTCCGGAGGCAGGACGCCATTGACGTTGCTCACGCCTTCGAAATTGGGTCCGGTGGTGACTGTGGCAGGTTCCGAGATGGGGGCCTGAAGCACGGGGTCGGGTGCGGCTGGGGCGGTGCTGCCCTCGCGATTGGGGAGAAGTTTGAAGGGCCGTTCAAAAATCTCTCCCAGAACCGCCGGAGTCGGCGGCAACTCGGGCATCCGGCGCAAGGGCACCGTAGTGTCGGTGCGCGTCGCATTGCGGACGACAGGTCGCGCGGCGTTCTGGCCCTGACTGTCACCCGCGCTCTGAGCGGCGACCGTAATCGCGCCCGACACAAGCACCACCCCTAATGCGCGTACAATCCAGCGCCCCGATCGTGATTGCATTCTGACCTCCCAAGAAATCTCGCACTGAAGACTTGAATAACCCTGCACCAACTCTACGCTGAAGCGTGGCACACTTCAAGGATTTTCAAGCCCAGTCGATTTGCAAGTTCGTAGCCCCCCCTCTGACATGCAATTTCGGTGCCTCAGTGGAGAACATCTACTTACCACCCTATTCCGCCACTCGCGCGCCTCTTGGACGCTTCCTTCCGTCGTTCCCGTCCACGCTGGGATCGAAGACTGTCTGCAACGTGTTGAGGAATAAGGAAGCTGTTGAGTGCGCTATTCGAAGTGGCAGGATGTAAGAGTTTTCACCACCTGCTCCCCTTCACATCAAGAGGGTCAGACAATTTCCTTCTATGTGCAAACCTCTTCACATCCTGCAGGCATGTTGGTCGGCACCCTTTTCAAGAGGATCCACCTCGCCGGGCAAACTCAGCAAGACCGATTAGAGCCTTGCATTCGGTATGAAAAGCGCTCACTATGCCGCCCACGAAGCCTTTCTTGACGGGCTTATCCCATGATTAGCCTGGTTCGTTTTCGTGGTTTCTTTGGCCGAAACAGCGACTCGCTTCTTGCGGTGGGGATTGCTGCGGGCGCGGTGTTTTTTTTCAGCGGCTACTTCACTCCCGTGCGCTTCGACCGCGAACGAATTGACGTCCGAGTTGCGCCCGGCCAAATTCACGTCCGCGGCCGATACCATTACACGAACACATCACGGCTTCCAGCGGTCTTGACGCTAAAAGTTCCTTTTCCAGTTGATTCCGAGCATCCGCAGCCCGAGTGGTATGGGCTTTATGACTCGAGCGAAGAGGGCCGCGAGGGCGCTGAAATCGTTCCCACGGTGCGCGGGGACGACGTTTCTTTCCGGCTCATCTTCTGGCCGCGGGAAGAAAAGTGGGTTCGCCTCGACTATCTCCAGCCGACCAGAGTAAGTGGCGGCCGATACTTGCTCACGACAACTAAACCCTGGCGGCGACCGATTGCTAAGGCGGAATACGTGCTGCGCCTGCCGTCTGATTTGACCTTGCTTTCGTCAAATTATGCTGTGAGCCCCGCGCCTGCCGACGGCACGTGGCAAGTCTTCACTTTTTCGAAGTTTGATTTTTTTCCAGAGCGTGATTGGGAATTCGCCTGGAATGATTCCCATATGGACGCTGCCATGCGCCAAGGAGATCTGCCGTGATAAGAATCGTAGACAAAGCGGCGTGGATGATGTTGCTCCTCGTGGCGAGTGCGGTCCCGGCTTACGCCAACAATCCGCCGGCGCCGGACGGAGCGTTTTCGCTCCTCCTGATTATTCCGGTCGTCATTATTGCCTCGCGCCTGGCTCGTGAACAGCGGGGCAAAAAGGGTTGGAAGTCGCGCGTTCTGACTGGGCTTGTCCTGGGTCTCGCGATTCTGTTCTCGATGGCAGGCACCGAGCTGAGCATGGCGGCAATGATCGTGGTGGTTTACGGCCTATGGCGAGGTATCGAGGTGATGCGCCACGGCCAGGGCGCGAAACGGTTTGGCCTCGGCGCCGCGGTAGTGATGTTTTCTCTTCTTGCGGCCGCGAATTATGTGGCGGCGCTCGTCTATCCGCTGGTCGCGCCGCCGGAAGCGCGCGTCCTGAGCGTGATTCGATCCATCGTGACAGCCGAAATAAACTATGCCGCTGGCAAGAAAATCGATGCGAATCACAACGGAATTCCGGAATATGGGACGATGGAACAGCTTATCCAGGACGGCCTTAACGCCAACTACTTCTTTGGCGCCGACTCCCCCGGAGGGTATGACTTTGCAGTCCTCTTGAGTGGAGACCCGGTCCGCGATGAAAAGGAATTCCTTGTGGTCGCGACACCGCGCAATTACGGAAAACCGGCTAATTCGGCCCTCCGATTCTCATTGATCAGAGCATTTCGCCCCACACGGCGCGCTTCACTTCGCAGTTATGCCACCGATGAGACGGGCGTGATTCGCTTTGCCGATCTGGGCGGTGCGCGCGCCGTGACGCGGGAGGCAGCGCAGAGATGGCAGCCGCTAGACTGGCAGCCGCTAGAATAGTAGAAAGGCTCGCCGCGTGAGGCCCGCACACGCGCGAAAAGGAGTTACCATGAGGAGCGCCGCAGAAAAGACGATGTGGACCGTATGGCTTGTCCTTGCAGTTGCACCGCCGGCCTACGCCAACAATCCACCCGCGCCCGACGGCATGCTGTCGATCATTTTGCTTTTCCCGGTTGCGATTTTCGGCTTTCGGCTGGCGGGTGCGAATCTTAATGATAAAGAGAAGAAGTGGAAAACCGTTCGCGGGATTGTTCTGGGTATGTCAGCATTTCTGACCGCGGCGGGGACGGGAATCGCCATTATTCCGTTGCTGATCCTGCTGTGCTACGGGCTGCTGCGAGGGGGGCAGGCGATGGCCCGCGGTCAAGGCGGCAAGCGCTTCGCCATCGGCAGCGGGATGATCCTCTTCACACTCTTCGCGGTCGCAAACTACACCACGTCGCTGAGTTATACGCCGGGACCAACAAGGTCGGCGTCGAGCGCCGTGGGAGCGATTCGAACCATCGTGACAGCCGAAATAACATACGCCACTGACAAGAAGCTCGATGTCAATCATAACGGCATCCCGGAATACGGAACGCTGGAACAACTTCGCCAGGCAGGCCTTATCCCTGACAGCTACTTGACGCCCCGCTCGCCGGGAAACTATCAGCTTGTCGTGGTCCTGAGTGGAGACCCGGCGCGCAACGAGAAGGAATTCTTCGTGTACGCCACGCCGCGCCAATACCGGGAACCCGCGTCTTTGGTCATTACCCTATCCTTGATAGAAGCGATTCGTCCCCGGGGGCAGTACGGAATTCGCAGCTTTGCCGCGGATGAATCGGGCATAATCCGGTTCGCCGACTTGCGCGGTGCGCGCGCTGTGACGCGGGAAGAAGCTAGGAAGTGGGAGCCGCTCCCGTAGCGAGGCGCACCCCGCGAAAGTCATTAACCATCACTGTGTTCATCCACAAGGAGAATCCATGAGCCCGATTGGTCATCTGCAATATGGTTGGTGGTTCGCCCACTGGGGAAAGTTTGGACGGCGCGAGCGGGCGATTATTGCGCTGGCCGGAGCGGGTCCTGATCTGGACGGTCTGTCGCTCCTGGCCGGGGGCGACGCTTTCCTTAAGTACCACCACATTCTGTTTCACAACGTCGGCGCGGTAGCGGGAGCGATGGTCATAGCCGGGGCTTTGCTTTGGCGAAAGCCGCTCGCCTGGCTCCTCACGGTTTTCGCGTTTTCCATGCATGTGGTCGAGGACTACATCACCGTCGGCTGGAACCAGCATCCTTGGCAGCCATTTTCGGCGACCACGGTCAATCTCTCCAACCACCTTCCCAACTGGGTTGTGCAGGGAGCGTTCCAATACACCGCGATGGCCTTCATCGTGGGCATGACAGTGTGGATTTACGTCCGCCACAAGCGCACACCACTCGAAATCATTTCGCCTGCACTCGATCGTTTGATTGTGAACTACGCCGTGCTGCCGTGGCGCTACCGCTGTGCAGGCTGCACAAACCGCGCGCATTTCCGCTGCGACGTGTGCGGCAAGGATTTCTGCGCGGCCCATTCGCGCGTCGGGAGGCGCCTTGACGTCCAGTGTTCCACGTGCAGTGCTTGACGCTGTTTTCCCCACCACCCGGTCTTTCCAGCTCAGGGGCGGCCATCGAGCATCAGCAGCCCTCAGTTCCCCGAGTGTGCCGCCCATTGGACCGGCAACCTGCAATGCGATTCTCGCCGTGACCTGAAAGCGCATCCGCGAATTGCCGATTTCGAAAACTAGATTAGTTTGAACCTGCGGCGGGCGCGAAGTGACTCAATGGCGGCCGGAGAATTTCGCCGCGAGGGCCTTCATGAGGCGTTCGTGGACGGCATCGGGGAGCGGCAGGGGCTCGGAATTGCAGAAGATTTCGACGGTCTTGCGGGTGGTATCGACGATGATCCGGCAATCGCGACAGCCCGACAGGTGCTCCTCAAGCGCCTGAACGAGCCCGGCATCCAGTTCGCCGTCGAGGTATTCCGAAAGCTGTCGTACCACTTCTCTACAGTTCAAGCGTGTTTCGCCTTGTTGAAATGCCGGCTTAACTTGTTGCGCAGCATGAGCCGGGCGCGCAGCAGGCGCGATTTCACCGCCGGGACCGAAAGCTCCAGAGCCTTAGCCGTCTCCTCCGTTGAAAGCTCCTCGATATCCCGCAGCATCACAACCATCCTATAGGGCAACTCCAGGCTCTCGATGGCGGCGGAGAGAATTTCTCCCAGCTCCACCTTGCCGAACCGCTGCTCCGGGTTGTCACCCCAGTCGGCGAGGTCGCGGCGGATTTCCTGGCCTTCGCCATCCGTAATCGGCTCATCGAGCGCCACCATCACCGGGGCCGCACGCTGCTTGCGCAGCTTCATCAGCGCTTCGTTCACGGCGATGCGAACCAGCCAAGTGTAAAAGCGCGAGTCCCCCTGAAAGCTCTGGAGGTTCGAGTAGGCCTTCAGGAAGGCCTCCTGGAGGACGTCCTCGGCGTCCGTCGGGTCCTTGGTGATGTTGAGGGCCAGCCGGTAAATGTGCCGCTCGTATTGCCGGACGAGCATCGCGAACGCCTCGTGGTCGCCGGCCTGAGCGCGACGGACAAGGACACCTTCATTCTCGAGGTGCGTGGGCATCGCCGATTAGTCTCGTAAGGCTTAGGAATATTATCTCGCCGGCCTCGCACCTTCAAGTATGTCCTACTCTTACGATGATCGGTATAGAACAAAGATGCAGGTTTTTTACAGACGGCGTGCGATTCACCTTATAATGCGCCGGTGTAGCGGCGATTTCCTCATCGGCGCCTTCGGAGTATCCGTGACTGCAGCGGTGAGACTCCGCCGCTGCAACAGAAGGGAATTATCCATGACCCATGAATTTAATCGGCGGGACTTCATAAAGCGTGGCGCGGCGTTGACGGCAGCCACCAGCATT
>JACQNR010000288.1 GCA_016202975.1 Acidobacteriota bacterium | reverse complement strand
GGGTAGGAACGCTGGTGTACCTGAAGAAGGTCAAGCTCGGGATATTCCCAGCGGTGGGCCTCGACGAAAGCGATGTCCTCCATTGTCGCGGAGTTTTTCAAGACGATGGGTTGAAAACGCGGCAGGCGCTCGGCGCGCTCAAGTTCCTGCTGGATGTCGTCCGGCTGAATTCCCAATCCTCGTGCCATGCCTGCGACTCGAGGCGGAGTGAGTTTCTCCAAACCTTCGCGCACGAGGAGGACCTGGAAGGCCGGGAAATTGTCCGCCATAACTCGGCCTTCGCGGTCCAGAATGCGGCCACGCGGAGCAATAACCGGCAGGTTCCGGATGCGGTTGCGCTCGGCGGCCTCAAGGTACTGTCGGTGCCGCCCAATCTGCAGTCGCCAGTAACCAATTAGTAATCCTAGAAATACCACTGCAACCACAATCTGGAAAATTGTGATCCGAGAATCCTCCGACCTCGTATCTTCCGGAAAACGGAATTCCATATCGTCAGGATTTCTTATGGCGAAGTTCTCTGCAAGCTGCCCCCGCCCGCGGGCTCGTTGCGGCCCGCCTAAAAACGCAGTCTAATCCTAACTTATTGCGAAATCAACCAGTTTCGAGTAATCCTGTGGAAAACCTGTGGAATATGGGAGGTTTGTGGCGCACCTCGATGCATCGGGGTCCGCGCCACGCGGCGGGTGTGTAGGCTTCGCGGCAGATCAATTCGTCGTTCTTCTCTTCCTGCTCCGTGGCGCAGGGCTCGTGGTTCAGCCCTGCGGCGTTTCCAAGGGCGCGAGGATTCTCTGGCGCCGCCCAAAGCGCGGCGCAGTGGAAGAACCGAAACGCTGGAGAGCGAGCGTTGCGCTACAACCCAGGGCGGGGTCCCCGCAATCGCGCGTCGTGCTTAGGCACCAGGAGGTGAAGTCACCTCCGATCTTGCTAATGTGGTTTATGATATCCGCGATGATTTCGCTGCTGACACTGGGCATGGAATCCTACATCCTGCAGCCCTTCCCACCGACCTGGTAGCCATGGTCAATTCGCATTCTGAATTGACCGTGGGTTTGTAAATCCGGTGAAGAGCCCACGGTCAGAAAATACACTGACCGTGGCTGCCCGGTCGAATGCCGCAAGGCTGCGCCGCAGGTTCACAGTGACCATGAAAATCCGATCGGTCGGCGGCAGGCGGAGCACATGCGATATGCGGATATCCTAACGCCTACACGCGCGATTTGCACGTCGCCCGCACCCTTGCGTGACGATGGCATGTTTTTCATGTCGTGGGTTTGAATGTCCGATGCCATCCAAGTGCCCACGGCACCGAACCCGTGCCGTGGCGCCCCGCTTTTTGTCACCGAGCACGATAGTTTCGGCCGCTGGATGACGCGAGGGTTGACCAGCGATGGGCGCGAGCTTTGGGCCAGGGAAATAGATTTCAAGCAAAAGCCCTCAAACTCTTGCGGTCTGGCCGCCTCAAAACCGTGTGACGTTCGGACTGTCCCCGCCACCGCGCCCATCACCCCCCCGGTGAGGAAATCTTTGCGAGTGAGAAAACGGCGTGGGGGCTGTCCGAGAGTCGGTCCCTCGTGAGGAGCAATCGCGGTGAATTCAGGACCTGGAATAGGCCTCTTACAGGTACCTTCCCGATCAGTTGGCCAACTTCCCGATTTCTTCCGGTTGTAGGTTTCCTCGCTCCGCCCCTATAATGGAAAAGTTTAGCTATTCGGCAAGGAGTGTGCATGTACAGGTTCTTCAAGCAACGGCGCGAGGCTATCAAGAAGTACCTCCTCATTTTCTTCCTCAGCATTGTCTCTATCGGCATGGTGATTACGCTGGCGCCCATCTCCCCCACGACCGATCTTGGTGTCGAGTCCAATGTGCTGGCGGAGATCCACGGTACACCAATCACCTCGAACGATCTCCAGCGCGCCGTGCAAGCGCGGCTGAGGAACTCGCCGCTGGCCAGCGACCCGCAGATGATGACGCGCATGGCCTCCATCATATTGGATGACATGATCCTGCGCCGCGCGGTTCGCGAAGAAGCCGGAAGGATGGGCATATCCGTCTCCGACGCCGAGTTGCAGCACCAATTCGAGACCTCCATGCCATTCCTGTTTCCCAACGGAGAATTTGTCGGACAGGACCGGTACCGTGACTTTGTCTCGCAGCAAACGGGGATGAGCGTCCCGCAATTCGAGGCGCAGCTCCGGGAATCCTTGCTGCAGGAGAAAATGCGCGCCGTGATGACCGACGGCGTCCGAGTTACTCCGGCGGACGTCCGCGACGAATACGTGAAACGCAACACCCGTGCGCGCATCGAGTATGTGCTTTTCGACCCCGCGCAATACCTTGGCGCTGTCCCCGTCACTCCCGCCGCGCTGGAGGAATTTTTTAAGAAGGATCCCTCAAAGTACAAGGTTCCGGAGCAGCGCCGCATCCGCTACGCGCTCATCACGCCCGACCGTGTGACCGCAGAACTCAAACTCGACGACGCCGCGGTCAAGAAGTACTACAGCGAGCATCTGGCCGAATACCAGGTTCCCGAGCGCGTCCGCGCCAGCCATATTCTTTTCAAGACCGAAGGGAAAACCCCGGAGGAAGAGGCGGCGACGGAGAAAAAAGCGCGCGAAGTGCTGGCCCGCATCAAGGCAGGTGCGGACTTTGCCGAGGAGGCGAAAAATAATTCCGAGGATTCGACCGCGGCGAATGGCGGTGACCTGGGGTGGATCGTACGGCAGCAGACGGTGAAGGAGTTTGAGGACGCGGCGTTTTCGCTCAAGCCGGGCCAGGTGAGCGACCTCGTCAAAACCTCCTACGGCTTCCACATCATCAAGGTTGCGGAGAAGCAGTCGGCGCACCTGCAGACCTTTGAAGAAGTAAAGGACCAGATTCGCGAGCTGTTGACGCGGCAGTGGCTAGCCGACGCGCAGCAGTCGCTCGCCTCGAGGCTGGAGCACGAGTTCCAGCAGAAGCCCGGAGAATTCGCGGCCATCGCTTGGAAGAACGGTCTCGAGCCGAAGGAATCTCCTCTCTTCCGCTATAACCAGCCTGTCGCCGACCTCGGAACCAGCGAAGGTTTCCAGAACCTGGCTTTCCAGCTTCGCGTGAACGCGGTGGGATCGGTTTCGGTTCCTAAGGGCATGGCGATCATCCAGGTGACGGAGATTGTT
>JACQNR010000030.1 GCA_016202975.1 Acidobacteriota bacterium | reverse complement strand
TTGTGAGGTACGGATTGGTCGGTCGCGCCCCCGACGCCTCGGATAAAGCGCACTCCCGAAAATGTCAAACTTCTTCTGCCACCCCGGCAGAGCCGGGGGATCTCCTAACCGAATTAGTAAAGGACGGAGTGGGCCGTTGGCCGCCAAGCTTGTGCCCCCGTTGAGGTCTGAATGTGCACTATCGGCGTGAAGGCGCGACTTTGGATATTCCGCATCTGCGCGCATTATTACTTTGAATTGGGCACTTGCCACCGTCCCGGCAGGGGCCGTGAAGAGGCCTGGAAGAAATCGAGGCGCCCCCGTATCGGCGCGGACCGCTTCCGGGCGACCGTCCATACCGCCAGAGTCTCAGGCACGCCGATTGGAGCGGAAAGTGCTGCCTGACGTTCAGACGACCGGATTCGCCACCGACCTGTAAACCCGCCCTCGAGTGGCGCATTTGGCCGAGCAACGCCTAAACTTCATCGAGGTATGGCCGACTCTACGAATCAATAGGTCGGCTCAAGGCTTCTGCTTACTCTAATATCGTCAAATATCGTGATTTCTCTATCGTTGGGCCATGACCTATCAGGCAGTCATTGGACTTGCAAGAGTCAGATGCGAGGACGACACCTTCGTTGGAAAATGAAAAGTTGGCCTTCTTCCACGTCACCAAAGGCCAGCGTCAAAAAAACAGGCGACGACGTCTTGCCCGCCATCGCGCGGGAGTTAGCGGAGACAGTCCGGCGAAATACGACCATCGACATGACCCTCACGGGGTGCGTTCGCGAACAGGCCGCATTCACATGCAGAAATTGGACTGTGAAGAATGGCTGAATCTCAAAGCGGACTCGAACAAGACGTAGTCTTGGCCACAAAAGCGACCACAGTGGCGTTCGCGGTTGGTTAGAGAAATGCTTGCAACCCATTGAATTGAAATGGTAGCGGGGGGGAGGATCGAACTCCCGACCTAGGGATTATGAGACCCTCGCTCTACCACTGAGCTACCCCGCCACGAGGTTTTTGCGATGGAAGGTCGTTCCCAGAGGCCTTCTTGCATACTAGGGGGTCGGGGCTGAGGAAGTCAAGACTCCCACAGGACGCGGCGCCCGCGCCTGACCCTCACGTTTTCCTCCTCCGCCCGCCTCCCCCTCCTGAAGCATCGAGGGCTGCATCCACGCGCTTCGATCATGCCGCCCGGTAGAAGGAAAGCTGGGCGTCGCCGTGGCGAATGGTGCGGGTCCGGCGGAGTGAGACATACTCATCTTCCAGGATGACGTGGAGCGAATGTTCGGCGACGACGAGCGATGAAGCTGTCAGCAAACGGCCGCGGCCCAGTTCGCGAAGGGTCTGATGGTATTCGCGGATGGAATCGTAAGGCGGGTCGACGAAGATGAAATCGAACTGCTCACCCTGCCCGGAAAGCTTCTCAAGCCCGGAGATCACCGAGGTCGTCAGGATCCAGTAGCCAGAATCGATCTTGAGTCGGGCGAGGTTCTGGCGAATCAACTCCGCTGCTGGACGATGCTGCTCGACGAACACCACGTCGGCCGCGCCGCGACTCAGGGCCTCGATTCCCACCGCGCCAGACCCTGCGTAAGCGTCGAGAAATCTTGCCCCTTCGACGTTCGGCCCCAGTACGTCAAACAACGTCTCGCGAAGCTGGTCGGAAGTCGGGCGCAGCTTCCCTCCCCTGAGGGTCTTGAGGAGCAGACCGCGAAATTGGCCGGAAATGATACGCATGGTCTTACGCGACGCCCGCCAGCCCGTAACGGCGCGGCCATTCCTTCCTCAGGTACGCAACGTAGGCGTCGAATTCCTCGCGCGAAGGCGGGGCCTCAACGAAAGCGCTCGCCTCCCGCTTGGCCCACTCGAGAATCTCCTGGTCGCGCAAGAGATTGGCGATACGAAACGCCGGAATGCCCCACTGGCGCGTTCCGAAGAATTCTCCGGGCCCACGAAGCTTCAAATCAATCTCCGAAATCTTGAACCCGTCGTTGGTCTCCGTCATGGTGCGCAGGCGCTCGGCGGCAATTTCACTATAAGGCTCTTCGGCAAGAAGCAGGCAGTAAGATTTGGCCCTGCCACGCCCGATTCGTCCGCGAAGCTGGTGGAGCTGGGACAAGCCAAATCGGTCGGCGTGCTCGATGAGCATCACGCTCGCGTTTGGGACATCGACACCGACTTCGACGACGGTCGTGGAAACCAAAATCTGAACTTCGTTGCGCTTGAAGCGCTGCATCACGCCTTCTTTTTCTTCGCTGGGGAGCCGCCCGTGGAGCAGTCCGACGCGAAATTCCCGAAACACATTATTCGCAAGATGCTCGTACATGCGCACCGCGGGTTTCAGGTCGAGCTTGCCGCCCTCCTCGATCGCGGGATAAACGACATAGGCTTGCCCGCCGCTCTGCACCTTCCTGCGAACAAACTCAAAGGCGCGGTCGCGTTCCCACTCGGCGACGAGGCGCGTGTCAATTGGCGTGCGGTCCGGCGGCAGTTCGTCGATCACGGAAAAATCCAGGTCGCCGTAAAGCGTCAGCGCCAGCGTGCGGGGAATCGGCGTCGCGGTCATCACCAGCACGTCGGGCGTCGGACCTTTGCGAATCAGTTTGAATCGCTGCATCACACCGAAACGATGCTGCTCGTCGATGACGACGAGCCCCAGCTTTGCGAACACCACGTCGCCCTCGATGAGCGCGTGGGTACCCACAATCAGTTGAATCTCTCCGTTGGCCAATTGCCTTTTCAGCAAGGCCTTTTCCGCCGACTTGCGTGCGCTGATCAAGAGCTCCACTCTGAATGGTAGTGGGGCGAGCAGGTTTTTGATATAGAGGTAATGCTGCGTTGCCAGAATCTCCGTAGGCGCCATCAGCGCCACCTGATAGCCATTCTGCATCGCCAGTATGGCGGCCTGGACCGCGACGATCGTTTTGCCCGATCCGACGTCGCCCTGCAGCAAGCGGTTCATGGGCTCAGACGAGCACATGTCTTCGGCAATTTCCTTCAGCACTCTTTTTTGAGCCGCGGTAGGGTGAAACGGCAGAATCTGCTTGATCATCTGACGAACGCTTTCATTGCCCTCGAACTCAATCCCCGTGGCCGACTTTGCCTTTCGTTTGCGCAGAGCCAGCCCAGCTTCAACTCCGAAGAATTCCTCGAAAATCATCCTGACCTGCGCGGGCGTGCGGCAGTTCGCCACTTGCTCCAGCGGCGACCGCGCGTGCGGAAAATGAGTCTCGCGAATGGCCAGCGCGCGCGCCAAAAGGCTGTTGCGCGTCCGGACCGACCCCGGCAACGGGTCGGCCATGGCGTCACCTACCGCCGAGAGCACCGTCCACACTAGACGCCGAAGCACGCGCGTCGTCAGCCCGCCGATGCCCTCGTAGATGGGCACGACGCGGTTCAATTCAAGTGACTGACCGGCTTCTTCTCTTTCCGGGAGAATTTCGAACTGCGGCTGGATTATCTGCAGGTTGCCTGTTCCATACTGATCCTGCTCGACCTTTCCGTAGAAAAACACCTGCTGGCCAGACCGGAATACCTTGTTCTTTTCAAGGTAAATGGCATTAAACCATTTGCATCGCAGCATCCCGGTCGAATCCGTGCAGGCGAGGTCGTAGATATACGTTCCCCTTTTTCGCGTCCGCGTCAATCCGGAAGTGAGCACTTTGGCGAAAACTGTGGTTGTCTGCCCGGGAAGGAGTTCGCGTATGCGCGTTAGACGGGTTCGGTCCTCGTAGCGGAATGGGGTATAGTAGAGCAGGTCTTCGACGGTGCGAATCCCCCGCGACGCCAGCACTTCGGCCCGTGCGGGGCCTACCCCCTTGAGGTATTTAACCTCCGAGTTGAGCTGGATTGCGGGACCCGTCATCGGCCGCCCATTATATCTTTAACGCAGCTCGGTCCAATGACTCCGAAAGCGACCCGATGGATCAAATCGCTATGCACCGTCCTGATGGGGTTTGCGTTCTATTACTCCCTGATGCCTTATCTCCCCCCAGGAGCCCGGCACAGACCCTTGACACTTGATCTCGGAGTCGTGGTGGCTGCCTGGTGTTGCCTCTGCATGTATGGCATCATCGAGACGGGCGCTTTCCTAATTCGCAGACTCCGTACCCGTAAGTAATTGATAACACGATAGCTAATTTTTGTGTTTTCGAGCCCTCGCATTTGTCTGCGGGAATTCAACACCCAGACCTACCGTAAACGCGCCATCACAAGTCGTCACCAATACAGGAAAAGCCAGAAGGTAATGTGTTTGCCGCGGGCCCTTATTCTCTGAATAAGAATTTGGAATTGGACACCAGCCCCGTTTCGGGTGGATCATATATTTCAGAGACTGACCCGAGCTCCATCGCAGGCCGTATCTGGTGCGGGTGGCGGGGCGGCTCGGCTGACTTAGCCCAGTCCTACAGAGCATATTCGCCCGGTTCTCCGGGTTTTCAACCCTTAGGAAATGGGCGAAACCTCGCCAAGTGGAAAATTCTGATGAAATAGCTCATTCAACAGTGGTTAAACTGACGATAGTGGGAGGTATACCATGAACATGGAAATCAAGGCCGAAATCGGCGAAACGGCAGGCCAGATCTGGAGACTATTGGACCGTGAAGGACCCCAAACTTTGGCCCAAATCAAGAAGAAATTGGGCGCTAAACCGGCCTACATGGATTATGCATTGGGCTGGCTGGCACGGGAAGACAGAATCAACTTTACCCCTGAGAAGCGGACTTACAAGGTTAGCCTGAAATAGCATCGTAGGCACTTTCGCCCCAGTACCTCAATGGAGCACCGGCGGGGGCAGGATGAGGTGAGGATCATGGCGGACAAGGTTAAGGTTATTCTCCTACAAAACATCCAATCCACTCACATGCCTGCCCTTCACCGGGAACTGCTGGCACATTCCGCTTTGGTCCAGTTGGTTTGGAGCTGCAAAGACATTTCCGCACTGCTCTGTGCCTCCAACCCTCCGGATGTGATTCTGACGGATGTGAGCCTACCGGATGGAACTTGGGAGGATGTTGTCCGGATCGGCCAGCACTCCGCTGTGCCAATCAATGTCATCGTAGTTTCTCACCACGCGGATATCCGGCTTTATGTAGAAGCTCTGGAGAAAGGGGCGTTCGACTTCATTATTCCGCCTTTTGAAGCTTCGCAAATCTCTCACGTCCTGCGGTCGGCTTATTGGAACGTGTCTAAACTGCGTGAGGAGGCGTCGCGAGCCTCGCTTCTCCGTAAGTCGGGCGGCCACCGACCGTTTCTTGCCGTTGTCAGCTGACGTCCCAATTCCGCGGTTTCGACACCGCTAGGCTGTGCACGTCAGACAGCTACCCCTAGGCATTCACGCGCCATCCCGGTAGAATGGGTCCTGGTCCATGCCGACATTCCATCTTCTCAACTTCGGTTGCCGGGCGAGCCAGGCAGACGGCGCAGCCATGAAGCGCCAGCTGCTGAATTCGGGGCTCGCCGAATCTGCCCAGGCCGAAAATTGCGAAATCGCGGTCCTAAATACCTGCACGGTGACTTCCGCCGCCGACGCTGAGGTACGCCAAATCATCCGGCGGATCCACCGCTCGAATCCCCAGTGCAGAATTATGGTCACCGGATGCTACGCCCAGCGCTCTGCGCAGGAGATCGCGGAGCTTTCCGGCGTCGAGTGGGTGGTTGGGAACTCGCACAAACATCTGGTTGCGAAAGTGCTGGGGGGAAGACAGAAGTCAGAAGCCAGAAGCAAGAAGCCGGAAGAAAACCGAGACTCTGGCCTCGTCCGGATTAATCTGCCGGATCCCGAAATCCCGACGAAGGAAGAGGCGGACCTGCAATCCCGAATCACGAACCCAGGGCCGCGAGCCACGGTTTTGGTCGGAGAAATAGCTGAGGAATTTCACTTCGCTCCGGTCTTTCCCGACGACATGACGCGGCCGACCCTCAAAGTGCAGGACGGCTGCGATTCGCGTTGTTCGTTCTGCATCATCCCCGAAGTGCGCGGGCCGAGCCGCAGCCTGAAGCCGGAAATCGTGATTGCCCAAGTCCGCGAGCTGGACCAGAAGGGGTATAAGGAGATCGTGCTTTCGGGCATCAACCTCGGCCGTTACGGGAAAGACCTGGAACGTCGCGTCACTTTGCCGGGCTTGGTTGAGAGGATTCTGGATGAAACGTCCATGCCGCGCATCCGAATTAGCTCCATCGAGCCCATGGATGTCACGCCCGAGCTCATTCGCCTGGTGGCAACCGAACCGCGAATGGCGCGCCACTTCCACATTCCCCTGCAGAGTGGCTGCGATCATACGCTCCGCGCCATGAACCGGCGCTATTGGGCAAGCCACTACGCCGAGAGAATTTGGGCGGTCCTTGAACAGATCCCCCACTGCGGAATCGGTGCTGACGTGATGGTCGGCTTTCCAGGGGAGACCCATGAAGACCATCAAACCAGTCTGCGATTTATTGAATCCCTACCTTTTACCTACTTGCATGTGTTCCCCTATTCGTCGCGGCCGGGCACTCCGGCGGCAAAGAGGACAGATCACTTGAACGGCCGGATCATTCACGAGCGCGGGCAGGAAATTCGCAACGTTGCCACTCGCAAGCGCCAAGAATTCATGGAATCGCAGATCGGACTGGAGCTTTCGGCGGTTACGCTGGCGGACCGGGAGAGAGGTGCGCCCGTGGCACTGACGACTAATTATCTCAAATTGCTATTGCCTGAGTCAGGCGTGACGTCCAATGTTCTTGTCAATGTGAAGATCGGCCGCGTACACGGCGGAGCACTTTACGGATATGTCGGGGCGCCCCCGGCACTTTGCGCTCCTACCAATGTCATGGGATGATTCTTATCGATGGGAATCCTGGAGCTTCAACCTCGGCCACCCGTTGCCGTCACAGAGTATATTCAACGTGCCTTCGTGCCGCTGTCACGGCTCGCCCACGACTGGCAGACGCATTCGGCAGTTCCTCTGACCCCGGCCGAAGACCGCACGATAGTGCGCGAACCGGCGGCAGCGGTGCCGGACGCCGTCGCCCAGCGGATCGGTAAGTTGCGCGTGCTTGTCGTCCCCTATGTCGCATGCGCTCCCGAGGGGGATCAGGTAGCATGGGCGAAGCCCCAGGGAGAAGCGCACTCGGCCGTTTGGATGGAAGGCACGGCGCATATTGACCTCATTTTGCCATGCCGCGAACTGGACGCTCACGATACGGGCTTCGAATTTCTCGCCAGTGTCGCGGAACTGCTTCGCGCCCGCCTGCAAGCGAGCGAAATCGAAAGATACACCCAACTGATCCTGGAGGAATTGCGCCTGGGCGTTCCGGGCGAAATTGACGAGGAAGCGCGAGCTGCCAAGCGGAGCGTGGCCTCGGGTCAATGGCGTCGCGCGGGTGACGAGAAGTTTGAAGCATACCGCAACGTCTCCTTCGTGAGCACCGCCGCGGAATATATGCACGGGCTCTGGCACGATGTGCAGATTCATGTCGGGCCCGAACATCTTCCCGTAAAACATCTCCGCAACCGGATGAAATTGCTTGCTGAGATGTTCCCTCCCAACCCCGGATATAGCGTCTTCTCCCGGGAACTGGAGAATGAACAACAGCCCGAATAAAATACGGCGGGCGACCGAAAGCGTCGAGGATTTCAGCGAGAACTTAACCCAAAATTGCAATCATTTTGATTGCACGAATTCACGGTTTTGGGTTTAAATACAGTCGCCAAACGGGCAAGAGGGTTCAAGCCGCGCCCGAGTTGAATGAGGTCTTGGACATGAATGACGCAAATCAAGCTGCTTACGGGCAGACCGATCCCGGTCGGCGTTGGGTTAATCTGCTGTTGGGGAGCGGTCTTGTGGCGTCGATTGCCACATTTCTCTACCCGGCGATCCGCTACATCATTCCCACGGAAGTCGCTGAATCAACAAGTCGCTCGGTTGTGGCGGCCAAGGTGACCGAACTAAAACTCAACACGGGGAAGATTTTCAAGTTTGGTTCCAAACCTGCCCTCCTGATCCATTCAGTGGCGGGCGATTGGAAGGCCTTTTCTGCCGTCTGCACGCATTTGAATTGCACCGTTCAGTACCGTGCAGACCGGCATGACATCTGGTGCGCTTGCCACAATGGTGTTTACGACCTGTCGGGCCGAAACGTCAGCGGCCCTCCTCCCCGGCCTTTGGAAGAATTCGAAGCGCATGTCCAGGGGGAGGACGTCGTCGTAACCCGGAACGCATAGTCGTGCCCAACTTGTATCGTCACATTCTGGCTTGGTTGGATGAACGCTTCGGTACAGGCAGCGTCGAAGAGTTCCTGCGCCATAAGACCGTCCCGCAGCATCGTCACAGCATCTGGTACTTCTTCGGAGGTATGACGCTCTTCTTGTTTGTCGTCCAGGTGCTGACGGGGATTCTTCTCCTCCTCTACTATCGTCCCACTCCCAACGACGCTTACGAAAGCGTGCAGTACATTGTGACCCAGGTCCGCTTCGGCTGGTTGATCCGCTCCGTGCACAGTTGGTCGGCCAACTTGATGGTCTTCACGGCCTTTGTGCACATGTTCAGCGTGTATTTTCTCAAGGCCTACCGCAAGCCGCGCGAACTGACCTGGATTACAGGCATGTTGCTGCTCTTCATCACGATGGGTTTTGGGTTCAGCGGCTACCTGTTGCCATGGAATACGCTGGCATTCTTTGCCACCAAAGTGGGGACGGAGATGGCCGGCGCGGTTCCCTTCGTGGGCAAGTGGATGCTGACGTTTTTGCGCGGCGGCGAGGAAGTCACGGGGGCGACGTTGACGCGATTTTTCGGTTTCCACATCGCGGTTCTGCCTGGACTGGCAACGACTCTGCTGGCGATCCACCTGTTGCTCGTACAGCACCTGGGTATGAGCGTGCCGCCGGGTGTCGAACGAGCGATTGCGGAAGGCCGTGAGCAGGCGCGCTCCATGCCTTTCTTCCCCAACTTCCTCCTGCGCGACATCATCGGTTGGTACGCAGCGCTGGGGGTGCTGGGAGCGCTGGCTGCCATCTTTCCCTGGGAACTCGGTGCGAAGGCTGACCCCTTCACCTCGGCGCCGGCGGGAATCCGGCCCGAATGGTATTTCCTCTTTATGTTCCAGGCACTGAAGTTACTGCCCCCGAAGATTCTCTTCCTGGAGGGAGAGTTCGCAGGTTTGCTGGGATTCAGTCTGGCGGCTGCCGTGTGGGTTGTCGTACCCTTTCTCGATCATCGCGCGGGCTTTGGGAGGGTAACGAGATTCTTCACGGGATTAGGAGTCTTCGTTCTCGGATTTATGGGTGTCATGTCTCTTCTCGCCTTGAGATAGAAATGTACAGACTTGCCATCTTTGCATCGATCGTGCTGGCCGGGCCAACGCTCGTTGTCGCCCAGAGTCCCAGCGACTCCTGCACCAAATGTCATCTGGCGCTGGAATCGGAGAAGGCCGGACCGGCCCAGAAATTTGCGACCGATGTGCATCACGACGTGGGCTTGAGCTGTGCGGATTGCCACGGTGGGGACCCTCACGAGGAGTCCATGGAAGCAATGAGTCCGGCCAAAGGGTTTCGAGGCGCGCCCAAGAAACCCCAGATTCCGCAGTTCTGCGCGCGATGTCATTCGGACACGACGTTCATGCATCGCTTCGACCCGCGGGTGCGCGTTGACCAGCTGAGCCAATACCTGACCAGCGTGCACGGCAAGCGCCTCAAGCAGGGCGACACCAAGGTGGCTGCCTGCGTGGATTGCCACGGCGTGCACGACATCCTTCGCGTGTCGGACACGCGCTCACCCGTGTATCCCATGAATGTGGCGACCACGTGCGCACACTGTCACGCCGACGCGGAGCACATGAAGGGTTACGGCATCCCGACGGACCAGGTTGAGAACTATGAGAAGAGCGTTCATGCCCAGATGCTCGCCCAAGGCGACACGTCCGCTCCAACTTGCACGACATGCCACGGGAATCACGGCGCCACGCCACCTGGCGTGAGGTCGGTGGTCAATGTCTGTGGCACTTGTCACGTCTTCTTCGAACAATTGTTCAACAATAGCCCGCATCGGCCGGTGTTCGCCGCCATGGGACTGCCTGGGTGCGTGCAGTGCCATTCAAACCACGCCGTGGTGAAACCCTCTGATGACTGGGTAGGGACCGGTCCCAACTCAGTTTGCATGGGATGTCACGCGGAAGGCGACAAGGGCTTCGAGGCTTCCCGGAAGATAGCAGGTGATCTGGCCAAACTCCAGACCGAACTCGCCCGGGCGGGAGAAACTCTGAGCACTGCCGAACACTCGGGAATGGAAGTGTCCACACCCAAAGTGGGACTCACCAATGCAAACGAGGCGCTGGTCAAGGCCCGTGTGAATGTCCACACCTTCAATGAGGCGGATGTCCGGAAGTTCACCGACCAGGGCGTTGAAATCTCACAGAAGGCCTATCAGGCTGGGGTGGCCGCCCTCCACGAGCGCGATGCGCGTCGCAAAGGTCTGGGCGTTTCGCTCATCTTCATCGTTCTCACCATCAGCGGACTCTATCTGAAGATTCGACTGATGGAGTCACGCCCTTCCCCTAGCTCCGGCCCCCAAGCCAGCGGGGAATGAAGCGTCTCGCGCGTCAGGCGCCGCTAGTAGACAGAAGTTTTCGTACAGGAGCCGTCCCCGTACCGCGCGTACTTCCGCCCGCCTACGTAGAGGCCATCGCCGCCCCGCCGGTACTCAAACTGCGAAGTTTCACCGTTGGGATAGGTGACCGTCACTGTTCCCTGGTTCTCGTCTCCATCGGCGGCCCACTGGGCGGTGTTGCCGCCTTCCCCGTAAGCTGTGCCAGCGGATCCCGAGCTGTAGATATCGCTGCGCTCGCTGTACCGACCATCACTACACAAGTTTAGATAACGTTCGCTAGAGCCAAACGAAGAAGAACTAATGTAAAACCACTGCCCGGCGATCGCCTCCAATACAGGAGGAGCCTGTGGCGGGCTGAATTGAAAGCTGGAGGCGATGGACTCTACACGAGGTTTCAAACCCGAGTATTTCTCTTCCGTCGTCATTCCGAGCACGACGACCGCATCGCCAAAAGGACTGGCTACCGCCACGGTGCGCGCTCGAATTCGTGCCCCGTCCTGGGCCACTCCGGCCAGTTCCCCTGCCGCGGCACGATTCTGTCCTGCAGGGAAATTCTGGGCCTGAACGGTGGGCGTGAGCTGAAGGCCTTCTTCCTGTATGCCCTCGCCGTAATCTTGGATGAGTTGGTCGAGCGAGGCTTTCCGCACCAGCCGGATGAGGATTAACCCCGCCTCCGTATCCGAACCCAGTAGTAGGAGCCCCTGGCGCTCACCAACCTTCCAACCGGCCGGCGTGACGAAACTGATTCCCCATTTTTCATGATTGAAGCGCGAGCCGCGGGACGAAGCAGCTCCCCCCGCCGCCCGGCCGCCGGACGATGAACCGGAAAGCGGGTTGGTCGGCCGCCGAGATTCGGCAGTGCCTGCCCCACCGCGGCCTCCTGCTTGTTGGAGGGCGCCCACCAAAGCGCTCGTCGCTCCTTTCGCCTTCAGCCTGGACACGCTTGCCGAATTGATCGCAAAGGACACGCCGTGCTCTTCGACCAGTTCAATAATCCTCCGGCTGGAGACTCCACCCTCGAGCAGTTTCGCCACCTCCTCCTCCGACAGCCCTCGCCGACCTTTTGTGGGTCGTGTCGCGGGTGGCCTGGGCTGGGCCTCTGTCGGCGAGTCCACATCGGGAGGCGCCATCGGATCGTAACTCTCTTCTGGTTGTGGCATCGCAGGCATCGGTCCGCGCGCGACGTCGCTGCTACCCGCGCGGTTCATCACCATTGGTGCCATCAGGTCACCTCCCGAAAGAGTC
>JACQNR010000292.1 GCA_016202975.1 Acidobacteriota bacterium | reverse complement strand
GCTAGAGGGAGCTGTCTTGTTTCCGTCCGAATCTCGGAATGCTTCCACTGCTACTTCGACCAAGGCTCGCTGGTAATCGCCCCACCCTCAAACCGGCCTACAACCTGCCGCTGATTCAGCGGGTGAAATTCCAAGGGTTCTTGCTTACACTCTGTGGTCATCAGGCTGTCGCTTCTCCTCGGCACAAGTTCCCTTCACAAAGACACTTATGCCTGAAGTGACAACCATTTTTCAATTCCCCGGTGAGAAATGCGGGCTAAGGAGAACGCACCGCTCGCGCCCTTTGCGGAATATAATGGATGCTTCCCCGCAGGACTGGTGAACCCATGATCTTGGTCATCGATAATTACGATTCGTTTACGTACAACCTGGTCCAATACCTGGGTGAGCTGGGCGCTGCACTCGAAGTGTTCCGCAACGATCAGATTACTTTGGATGAAATCGCCCGCCTGGCGCCGGAGCGCATCGTAATTTCGCCGGGGCCGAAGACTCCCACCGAAGCCGGAATCTGTCTGGGTGTCATTCAGGGATTTTCAGGCAAGGTCCCCATTCTCGGCGTCTGCCTCGGACATCAGGCGATCGGCCAGGCGTTTGGCGGCAGAGTGATCCGCGCCCCGGAAATCATGCATGGCAAGACCAGCCAGATATCTCATGACGGCAAGACGGTTTTTGAAGGCTTGCCCAATCCGTTCCCTGCCACGCGGTATCACTCGTTGATCGTTGAGCGTTCAACCCTGCCGGATTGCCTCGAAATCTCCGCCACTTCTCCCGACGGGCTCATCATGGGCTTGCGTCACAAGCAGTTCAAGGTCGAGGGCGTTCAATTCCATCCCGAATCGGTCCTCACCGAGGCCGGAAAGCAATTGCTCGCCAATTTCCTGAAGGTATAGTTTCGCGGCGGGAGGGGTGGAAGGCGGGGGCAGCGGGGGGGTGGACGGCTCAGCCGAAAATCTTCTCGGTGCTAGTTTACTGACGCGCTGGCCTTCTGACTTCGAACTCCCGACGGGGGTTCATCGCCTTCGACCAATTCCCGGAAACTTTCATAGAAGTGCACCGCAGTGCCGCCGAAGCCCGGGTGCCGCCCCAGCCACTCGACCGTGGAGGCCATTTCTTCATCAAACGTCTCACGCCCAAGTCCGTGGAAGGTAATGCTCGGCAGCATGCGGTGCGTGCTTCGAAAGCACTGGACGTGACGTCCGGTATCGGAATCCACAAATTCGTAAGGTTCAAATCCCTTCCATTCGGGTTTTTCGGCGAGCGCTGCTCTCACCATGGAGAGCATCTCACTGGGGTGGTATCGGTCGGGATCTGACGAAGCGCCGAACTGCCGCGCCAGCCGGGCCAGCGCTCCCTCGAAGACCGCCTGCTTTTCCGGCGCCATCTCGCGCGGGGTTGAGAGGCCAATGTGCATGTTCAAGTCGTCCGAGCAAAGAGACATGCGGAAATCGTCAAGGCGGTATTGACCGCGCAGGCCGCTCTTCGCCAGACGAGGCCAGAATTCCTCTGCCGGGAGGCCCAGGACAAACGTGACCGTGCTGTCACTTTCCGCAAAGGTCTCCACGCCCACCACGACCTTCCGATGGTGGGCGGCGGCGTAATCCAGCGCCGGCAAGGCGCGCGCGATGATTCCTCCGGCGCCATCGGCTTGGTTCGTGTAATCCATGATCGTGACCGAGTCGACCAAATCGGCTACGTGCTCACCCGCGGTTTTTTCCTGGCCCTTGAAATTGACGATCAACCGGTCGCGCTCCAGCCCGCCTGGCGCGAAGAACCACGAGGGCAAATCGCAACTGAATGTTAGGCCGGCCGCATGCGCGCGGTCACGGCATTTTTCGGCCTGCTCGACCAGACCCAACAGGATCTCGCTACGATAAAAGGGGTCGCTGTATCCGAGGAGGGAATACGGCTCGACATCAAAATGCACGCCTTCGAAACGCCCATCCGGACCGCTCTCCCCATTAAATGCGATGATGGAATCGACCGCGACAAGAGCCTCGGGGTGACGCGCACGGAGCGCCCATTCGGGTGTCCCCGCCAGGGCTTCCACGGTTAAGCCCTTCTGGTGTGCGCGTTTCAAGAAGGTGCGATAGCCCTCCGGATTGCGCAACCGTAGTGCCGCGCCTGGCGCATCCGTTACCCGGTCGAACTCGGCCGCCAGAAAGACCATCCCGATTTTCTGCGCCACGCAAAACGCCAGGAAGCGATCAGCCTCCTGCGGTTTTTCCGCGTCCAAAAGGGGCTTGGTATTCCACGCCCACATAGCGCGCGGTGCTCCGCCGTTGATCGCTGAATTCACCGTGGCCTCTGCATTTTTCGCCGGCGGATCAGCGATCGGCTCTCGCTGGAAGGCGATGTCATCGAGATAGAAGCGGTAATCGCCCTTGCGAGTCAGGTTAAGTGTCATGCGAAGGAGGCGGCGTGGATCGATTCCACGAAAATCCGAGAGCGGGATCACCACAGGACGCCAGGTTGCGGGGAGACCGCCCGGCAGATAAGCCCGGAGCTTGCGCGAGGGATGCTCATCATCATTGGCGGTAGCTGCGTCAGTGAGCGAAACTTCAAAGTCCTCGCCACCCTTTTCGCCCTTGGCCCAAAAACTCAGATAGCGATACGAGCCGGCGTCGAAATATTGGTGCGGAGCCTCCGAGGCGGGACGGAAATCCATCCACACGCCGCAGAAGCCCTCCGCCTCGCGATGCGCCGTAATACGGAGTGAGTGGCCGCGTGATGCGCGCGCCTCCCGCGCATCGAGATAGGTTCGCGCCCAGGAAGGCGCGCGTTTGTAAGTATTGTAATGTCCGCCGTATTCGTTGGAGATGCCTCCATCAAAATCCCACACGACCTGCACGGGTGGTGTTGTCGCGCCCTGGAGGGGGAGCGGCCACGCGAGAAGGAGGAAGAAAAAGGTCCTAGGCTTCATGCCGTTCATGACCGGCCTGCTGGGTCAATTCGACGAGTTGGTCCAGGGTTGCACGCGCCGCGCCGGAATCGATGGCTTCGGCAGCCTGTGCGACCCCTTGTTTGAAATTCCCCGCCCGGCCGGCGACGACCAGCGCGGCCGAGGCGTTGGCGAGCACCACGTCGCGCAGCGCGCCTCGAGCTCCATCCAAAAGTTCCCGCAAAAGTTGCGTGTTGGCCTGCGCGTCGCCGCCCGCGAGCGCCGCGAGGGATACCTGCGGGAGGCCGAAATCTTCCGGTATTACCTCACGGGTTGTCACCGCTCCTCCGTTCACTTCTGATATCTGAGTCGGGGCGGTTAGAGTAATCTCATCGAGGCCGTCGTGTCCAGCCACAACGTAGGCGCGCGCGGCCCCCAGCATCTGGAGCGCCCGCGCCATCATCCCCGTGCGGGTGCGGTCATAAACGCCCACCAGTTGCACGGAGGCTCCGAGGGGATTGGTGAGGGGCCCCAGCAAATTGAACACCGTTTTGGATTTGAGTGCCCTGCGCGCCTTCATCACGTGCTTCATGGCGAGGTGGAGCCTGGGCGCGAAGAGGAACACGAATCCCGTTTTTTCCAGACACTCCGGAATTAACCCGAGCGGGATGTCGAGCCTGACGCCCAGCGCCTCGAGGACATCGGCGCTGCCGCAGCGGCTCGAAATCGACCGGTTGCCGTGCTTTGCCACGCGCACCCCCGCCGCAGCAGCCACCAAGGCCGTGGCGGTCGAGACGTTGAAGGTGCCTTTTTCGTCGCCCCCCGTTCCACAGGTATCGAGGAGCGGACCGCTTTCGCGCAGCGCCCCCAGGTCGATCCCCGCCGCACGCAGCGTTTCCCCCGCGCGCGCCCGCATCACTTCAGCGAAGCCCACGAGCTCATCGACCTGCTCTCCCTTTTCGCGCAACGCCACCAGCAGCGCCATGATGTCTTCGTCCGGCACCGAGCCGGAAAGCAGCGCTTCGAGCACCGCGCGGGCCTCGGCGCGAGTCAAGTGCTGGCCATTTTTGAGCTGCTCGATGGTGCTTCGAATCTGCAATTCCGTTTCCCTCTTGCGGACTCAGCTCGGCACCGTACGCAGCGCCTTGATGTCCGCGTTACGATGGGCGCACCCTCGCCCTCGCGTTCATTGCAATATCCGGCGGGATTGCCTATACTCTCCTGCTTTGCATTTCAGCGATTCTTGATTGTAGCGCAAAGCGCGCGTCCGTGGTTGGTTGTATCGGCTGAATGCTGACGGCGGATAACTGAATGCTCCTTTCATGAAAATCCACGAGTATCAGGCCAAACAGATTCTGAGCAGGTTCGGCGTCACGGTGCCGCGCGGGGACGTGGCCTACACGCCGGAAGAAGCGCGCGGCGTGGCGGAAAAACTGGGCGGAACGGTGGTCGTCAAGGCGCAGATTCACGCCGGTGGGCGCGGCAAGGCGGGCGGCGTCAAGGTCGCGAAAGACGCAAAAGAGGCCGAACGCTTGGCGCACGAGATGCTGGGGAAGACTCTGATCACTCCCCAGACCGGTGCCGAAGGCCGCGTGGTGCGGCGCATCCTGGTCGAAGAGGGCCTCGATATCGCGCGCGAGCTTTATCTGGGAATGGTCATCGACCGTGCCACGGCAAGGCCCGTGATGATGGCTTCCAGCGAAGGCGGAGTCGAGATTGAAGTCGTTGCCGCCGAGCACCCCGAGAAGATTCTCAAGGAGCACATCGACCCTTCGGTCGGGTTCCAATCGTTTGAAGCGCGCAATCTGGCCTTTGGGCTGCGGCTCGACGGGGCGCTGGTGGGCGAGGCGACGCGCTTTCTCTCGGCGCTGTATCGCGCCTTCGAGGCGAGTGATGCGTCGCTTGCGGAGATCAATCCGCTGGTCATCACGCGCGACGGACGCATCCTGGCGCTCGACGCCAAGATGAATTTTGACGACAACGCCCTCTACCGCCACAAGGATATCCGCGAGCTGCGCGATCTGGATGAAGAGGATCCGCTCGAAGTGAAGGCTTCCAGCTACAACCTGAACTACATCCGCCTCGAGGGCAGCGTCGGCTGCATGGTGAACGGCGCAGGTTTGGCCATGGCAACCATGGATTTGATTCAGTACGCCGGAGGCAGTCCCGCGAATTTCCTCGACGTGGGCGGCGGCGCGAATGAAGAACAGGTCCGCCGCGGATTTGAGATCATCCTGAGCGATCCACACGTCCGCGCCGTGCTGGTCAATATTTTCGGCGGCATCATGCGCTGCGATATCGTAGCCAACGGCGTGGTTGCGGCGGCGCGCACCCTGGGTGTGAAGGTGCCCGTCGTCGTGCGCCTTGAGGGGACCAACGTCGAATTAGGCCAGCAGATACTGCGCGAATCGGGCCTGAATTTCGCCGTCGCCAGCGACATGAAGGAAGCCGCAGAGAAAATCGTGGCGCGCGCTGGCAATTAGGAATTGAGTGATCTGGTGATCTAGCGATGTAGTGATTGCAGAGCGAATTTCCCTGTTCGTTTCTAAATCACCCCATCGTTAAATCGCCAAATCACAAATACTCGATTCATATGGCAATCTTAGTTAACGAGAATACACGCTTGCTCGTGCAGGGCATCACGGGCCGCGAAGGGATGTTCCACACGCAGCAGGCTGTGGCCTATGGGACCAAAGTGGTCGCGGGCATGACCCCTGGCAAGGGAGGGACGAGCGTTGATGGCATTCCCGTCTACAACACGGTGCGCGAAGCGCGCGAAAAGACCGGCGCCAACGCCTCCGTTATTTTCGTGCCCCCGGCCTTTGCTGCCGACGCCATCCTGGAAGCCGCCGACGCCGGAATTCCCCTGGTCGTGGCCATCACGGAAGGCATCCCTACGATCGACATGATCCGCGTCGCGGCTTTTCTGCGCGGCAGGTCGACCCGCCTGATCGGTCCCAATTGCCCGGGCATCATCTCTCCGGGCAAATGCAAGATTGGAATCATGCCCGGCCGCATCCACATGCCGGGTCACGTCGGCGTGGTTTCGCGCAGCGGCACGCTGACGTACGAGGCGGTGGGGCAGCTCACCGCGCTCGGCATCGGTCAATCCACGTGCATTGGAATTGGGGGCGACCCGATCATCGGAACGAATTTTGTGGATGCTCTCCGCCTCTTCAACGACGACCCGGAAACGTGCGGCGTCGTGCTGATCGGAGAAATCGGTGGCACGGCGGAGGAAGAGGCTGCGGCGTTCGTCAAAGCCAACATGAAGAAACCTGTCGCCGGTTTTATTGCCGGGCGGACGGCGCCGCCGGGCCGCCGCATGGGCCACGCGGGCGCGATCATTTCCGGCGGCAAGGGAACCGCCAAAGATAAGATCGCTGCACTCGAGGCCGCCGGAGCCGCGGTGGCCGAAAGTCCGGCGCTCATCGGTGAAACGATGAAACGAATTCTGACATGATTCGAAATTCAGATTTCAGGGTTCACCTTTCGTCATTTCACACCCGCAAATCATCAATACTGAAGAATCATGGCCATCGAGCGCACACTGACCATTATCAAGCCGGACGCGGTGAAAGCCGGCCACGTGGGGGACATCATCAAGATATTTGAAGCCAGCAGACTGAAGATCGTCGCCGCGCGTCTGGTCAGTCTTTCCAAGAAGGAAGCCGAAGGCTTCTACGCCGTCCATCGCGGCAAGGGCTTTTTTGAGAGCTTGACCACTTTCATGAGCTCCGGTCCCGCGATTCCGATGGTGCTGGAAGGCGAGAACGCCATAGCGAGCCTGCGCGAAGTGATGGGTGCGACCAATCCTGCTAACGCCGCCCCGGGAACCATCCGCAAGCTCTACGCGTCGAGCATTGAGAGCAACTGCGTGCACGGTTCCGACGCGCCGGAAACCGCTGCTTTCGAGATCGGGTATTTTTTTCCTGGCGTGGACCTTGTTTAGAATCTGAGCGCGCGTTCGCCCGCGTCGGTCCCCGACCTATTTCCCAATGGGTGTATCATGAAGGCGTCCGAGGTGTGTGCGTGGAGCCGAGTGCCCCATTTCAATTGGGAAAAATCCTGGTCATTGCAGGTGTGGTGCTTGCCATCGCCGGGCTGCTGTTGATCGCCGGCTCGAAGTTTTCATTCTTCGGGCTTGGCCGCCTGCCCGGGGACATTGCATATAAGGGGAAGAACATTTCGGTCTATTTCCCGATTGTAACGAGCCTCGTTGTAAGCGTCGTCCTGACTTTACTGCTGTGGTTGATTTCCTGGATGACCCGAAAGTAGAACGTGTGTCGTCGTGTCTTTCAGGCCCGCGTGCGAATTCATGTCCCAAGGAACCTTAACCTTTGCCCCCGAGCGCAAGATATTCACTGTCACCGAGCTGAGCCTCGAGATCAAGGGGCTGCTCGAGAAGCGCTTCCCGGACGTCTGGGTCGCGGGTGAAGTCTCCAATTTCCGAGGTGCGGGTTCCGGGCATCTTTACTTCACGCTCAAGGACGAGTCTGCCCAAATCCGCGCCGTGTGCTTTCGCAATCAGGCCCGCTATCTCAAGTTCAAACCCCGGGACGGAATTTCCGTCATCGCGCGCGGCCACTTGGGCGTTTACGAAGCGCGCGGAGAGTATCAGCTCTACGTGGACTACCTCGAACCCGCGGGCATCGGCGCACTGCAACTGGCTTTCGAACAGTTGAAACAAAAGCTC
>JACQNR010000283.1 GCA_016202975.1 Acidobacteriota bacterium | reverse complement strand
CACTCGTCCAGATGGACATTATCGGCTTCGGATCGCTGCCCATTGTGCTTCTGACGGGTTTCTTTACGGGCGGCGTGCTTGCCCTGCAGACGTATCGCACGCTGGGAAGATTCGGCGAGACGGGCCTGCTCGGTCAAGTCGTGGCGCTTTCCATGGTGCGCGAGCTCGGACCCGTGCTGACCGCCTTGATGGTGGCGGGCCGGAACAGCTCCGGCATCGCTTCCGAGATCGGCTCCATGCTGGTGAGCGAGCAGATTGACGCCATGCGCGCGCTGGGCACCGACCCGCTGCGCAAGCTGGTCACACCGCGGGTTTATGCCGCCATTATTGCGGTGCCACTGCTCACGGTGCTTTCCGACTTCTTCGGTCTTCTGGGCGGCGCCGTGATCAGTGTCTCGACGGCGCGGGTGAGCAGCGCTGAATATTGGCACTCCGCCTACCAGGCGCTTGAGTTCGAGGACTGCGTGCAGGGTCTCACCAAGCCTTTCTTCTTTGGCGCGGTCATTGCCCTGGTGGGCTGCTATTTCGGACTGCACACGACGGGCGGAACGGAGGGTGTCGGCCGGTCCACTACGCGCGCCGTGGTCGCAGCCTGCGTGCTCATTCTGATTCTCGACTTTTTTATTACCAAGTTCCTGATTGCGGTCGGTTTCTTCTAGTATTTTTCTTGAAAAAGCTGCCCGAATGGCCGTAAGGGCACGGCGCGCCGTGCCCCTACAACTGATGTCAGAGCGCATGGGAATCAGTCTCCCCAGTTCGAGTTCCGACGATACCCGCGCCGCCACCATCGAGCTCCGCCGTGTCTCATTGGCTTTCGAAGACAATCAGGTGCTCGATGATGTCTCGTTCCAGGTGGGAGAGGGCGAAACGCTGGTTCTGCTGGGCGTTACAGGGTCGGGCAAATCCGTGCTGCTCAAGCTCATTCTGGGGTTGATCAAGCCCGACGGGGGTGAGGTGCGAGTCGACGGACGCGATCTAGTCCCTCTGCCCGAAACCGAGCTTTTTGCGTTCCGGCGCCGCATGGGAATCGTCTTTCAGGAAGGCGCGCTCTTCGATTCGCTCAGCGTCCTGGAAAACGTCGCCTACCGCCTGCGCGAAGACGGTGAAACGAACGAAGAGCGCATTGAGCGGCGAGTGCGCGAAGTCCTGTCCTTCGTGGAGATGGAGCACGCCATCACCAAAATGCCCGCAGAGCTCTCCGGCGGGATGCGCCGACGCGTTTCTATCGCGCGCGCCATCGCCAGCGAGCCTTCCATCATGCTCTACGATTCACCCACCGGCGGGCTCGACCCCGTCACCGCTCACACCATCAACACCCTGATCGCCAAGCTCCGCGACGTTCAGGGAGTAACGTCGCTGGTGGTGACGCATCGCCTGGCCGACGCCTACGCGCTCGCCCGGTTCGTTTACTCCTCAGATAAACAGGACCTGGTCCCTGCGTCGGAAAACGGCGGCGCCGAACGCCAGGCGGCTACCCGGTTCCTCGTCCTCCGGCACGGGCAGGTCCATTTCCTAGGCACGACGGCGGAAATCGTCGCCTCCACGGATCCCTACGTCCGGAAATTCCTCGAGTAATTCGCCCGCTCCCCCGCAATCGTCTACAATGAGGGCGGTGGTGTTCTGTAGCGCTGGGGTTTAGCCCGGCACGTGCCGCCCTAAAGGGCGGTGCTACAGCCCCCTCATCTTTCGAGCCGGAGGGTCGCGATGCCTGAACGCAAACAAGTTACCTGGGCAAAACTTCGAGTTGGTGTGCTCGTCCTCGCCAGCCTGGTTGTTTTTGGAGTGGGGGTGTTCTTTATCAGCGGACAGACCGGGATTTTCACCCGGAAGTACACGCTGAAGACTTACTTCTCGGGAGCCTCCGGGCTGCGCGGCGGGTCGCAAGTCCGCGTGTCCGGGGTGCCGGTGGGCATAGTGGAATCGGTGCGCATCTCCGCTTTCACGGAACCGGAAAAAGCCGTGGAAGTCATCATGCGCATCCCCACGACCTATCGCGGCGAGATTCGCGAGGACTCTGAGGCGCGTCTCGCCACAGCGGGGCTGCTCGGTGAAGCCTTCGTCGACATCTCACGCGGCGGACCCAACCAGAAGGTGGTCCCCGATGGCGGCGCCATCAAGAGCGCGGAAGAGGCCGACATCAAGCGCATCGTGCAGAACACCAATGACGTCATCTCAAACCTTCGCGTCCTCAGCGACAAGCTCAACGAGATTACCGGGCAGATCAAGGGCGGCAAGGGGACACTCGGAAGGTTGATTTACGACGAGGCGGTTTATAACCGCATGAATCAAACCGCCGAAGAGGTGCGCCAGCTCGTGGCGCGCGTCAACCGCGGGGAAGGCACGCTGGGCAAACTCATGAGCGACGAGACGCTCTATAACCGCACCGTGGCCAGCATCGATAGGCTGAACCACATCCTGGAAGAGGCCGAAACCGGCAAAGGAACCTTTGCCAAGTTCCTTCACGACCCCTCCGTTTACGACAACGTCCATCAGCTTGTCCAGCGAGCCAACACCATGGTCGACAACGTCAACAAGGGCCAGGGGACGCTCGGGAAACTCGTCACCGATGACCAGCTTTATTCGCGTATGAATAATACTTTCGACAACATCGGCGTCATCACCACGCGCATCGAAAAGGGCGAAGGGACGCTGGGGAAGCTCTCAACAGACCCGACCCTCTACAACAATTTGGGCACCAGTTCGCAGTCGTTGCGCGAGTTCCTCACGGAATTTCGCAAGAACCCTCGCAAGTACCTCACCGTGCGGCTGCGCTTGTTCTGAGGGCGCCGCCAAGAACGCCACCGACAGGTCGCGCCTGAAGCGTGCGAGACGACGCTTCTCTTGCCAGCCCCCGCCTCTGTTGCTAATATGGCGTGCGAGCAGGAGTGGCGGAACTGGCAGACGCACGAGACTCAAAATCTCGCGCTGCGTAAGCAGCGTGGGGGTTCAACTCCCCCCTCCAGCAT
>JACQNR010000282.1 GCA_016202975.1 Acidobacteriota bacterium | reverse complement strand
GAGCCAAAGGCCGAGACGGGATCGACGTCGAGCGCCTTCTGGTAACTTCCAGCGATCGTCGTCGCGGAGGCGATCCCGCAGGGGTTCGTGTGCTTGATGATGGCGGTCGTGGGCTCGTCGAATTCGCACACCACCCGCCACGCCGCTTCCAGGTCCACCAGGTTGTTGAACGAAAGCTCCTTACCCTGGAGCTGTTTTGAGTAAGCCAGACCGCGCCCGGCGACCGTGGAATCGAGATAAAGTGCCGCTTGCTGGTGAGGGTTTTCGCCGTAACGCAGGTCCATAGCCTTGCGGAAATTCATGTGAAAGCGCGAGGGGAAAGGCCCGTCGCCCGCAAGCTTCTGCAGGGTCATGGAAATGGCACTGTCGTACGTCGCAGTCGTGGCGAAAGCTTTGCGGGAAAGGCGCGCGCGTGTTTCTGGCGTGGTAGCTCCCCCATTCGCCTTAATCTCGTTCAGGACCGTCTGGTAGTCCTCCGCATCGACAACCACGGTGACGTCCTCAAAGTTCTTGGCCGCGCTACGGATCATCGATGGCCCGCCGATGTCGATATTTTCGATGACCTCTTCGAACTTCACGCCGGGCTTTGCCGCCGTTTTCTCAAAGGGATAGAGGTTGACGCAAACCAGGTCGATGAATTCGATGCCCTGCTTCTTGACCTGCTCCTGGTGCTGGGGATTGGAGCGGATGGCGAGCAGGCCGCCGTGCACTTTGGGATGCAGCGTCTTGACGCGCCCGTCGAGCATTTCGGGGAAGCCCGTCAGATCGCTCACATCACGAACCTTGAGGCCTTTGTCGCGCAGGAGTTTCGCCGTGCCTCCGGTGGAGAGAATTTCAATTCCCAGAGACGCCAGCCCGCCGGCGAATTCGGCGACTCCGGTCTTGTCGCTGACACTGATTAACGCCCGAGTGATCTTAGCCATGAATGCTCCTTCTCTGAATTGAGGAACTGAAAACAGATTGGTCCCGGTTCATCGCGCCGTGGGGTAAGGAGATACAGCTGCGGAACCGGTCCATCATGGACTTATCCAGAAACAGAGCATTGTATTGATTTGACCGAAAAAGAGGAAGGCCTTTCCTTGAGTCTCATGTCGATCAGGAAATGCGGAACGCCGGTTCACTCCCGCACATAGAGGAACAGCCTATATTCCGTTCCTGCGTCAGAGCTGACCGTGATGGTTTTGGTTGGGGTCCAACCAGAAACCTGAAAATCCACCGCGACGACGCGAGTGCCGGGACGGAGCCTTTTCTCCAGCATGGGGCGCAAACGCTTGTTGACGAGCGTCAGCTGATAAAGGGTCACCACCGTGGCGCGTCCGGGATCGACCTCGAACATGTCACCGTGGATGATGCGCGCAGACTTTTCGAGGCCGAGCCGGGAAATTTCCTGCGAGGAGCGTTCCGCGAGTTCGCTCCGGATTTCCACGCCCACGGCGCGCGCCCCATATTTCTGTGCGGCCATGATCACGATGCGGCCATCGCCCGAGCCCAGATCGTATACAGTATCGTCCGGCCCCACTCCGGCGAGCTCGAGCATCTTTTCCACGACTCGAAGGGGAGTCGAAACATATGGGGAAATCCGGCCGGAAAAAGGGGAGGGAAGATTATCTTGGGAACTTCCCGATTCGGCCTGCGAAGGCACTGCGGAGGGCGTGAGGAGCAGAAGGCCGGTCAGCCCGGCGAGTACGATACTCCGAAGCAAATTGGCCCGACGCTTCGAGCTGCCCGGAAGGTTGGCGTCCTGAATGGATAGGGCAACGGCGGGCGGGCTTTTCAGCAAACTCAGTCCCCTTTGACGGCCTTGAACTTGACCCGGCCTTCCTCGACGCTGACGGAGAACTGGACCGTCTTGCAGCCCATGGATTCCTTGAGCTGACGGGTTTTTTCGCTGACAAACTTGGAGAACTGCGAAGGGTCGATATTGTCCACCCGCTCGCCGACTTGGCGGCGGGCCTCAATCATCGCCTGCAGGAGCTGATCGACTTTTTCCTTTTCCTTTTCCGGGTTCGCGCAGACCACCCGGAAGGACCCATCGTCGGGCTTCGCCGTCACGGGTACGCGCTGCTGGCCATATCGGCCGCGGCCCTCCTCCTTGTCCTTGAGCTTGCGCCGCCAGAGGTCGTTATAGACGGCGTATTTCTGAACGAGCTGGTTAAAGCGATAGCGCTGACCGAAGCTCAGCTTGGTGACGCCGTCGCTGAATTTCTTGATGGTGGTTTCAACGCGAAACACCGAGTCATGCGGCGAGCGAGGCTGGCCGCCGCTGAAGTAGGCTTCATACTCAATCTTCAGCCTGCGGATATTATCTTCGAGCTTGCTCAGTTCTTCATCGGGGGTCACGGGGTGTCCTTACGCCGCCTAGGCGATGCAAAATTATAGCCCTTTTGAAACACGCGGCGTCAATGGAAAAGTAGCCACCCTTCGTGCTATGGTGAAGCCCTACCAATGAGGGAATAGACATCATTCTGGCTGCTGCCAGAGAAGGTGGAGTTTGGGTTCGCACGAAGCCAACATTAATCCGGCTGACGTTTCGCTGCTCCGGCAGATTCCCGCCGTCGATGAACTGCTGGGCCGCCCGGCGCTGCGCGAGCTCGAGGCACGAGTCGGCCGGCGGCTGGTGGTTGATTCCACACGTAGAGTTCTTCAGGGCTTGCGCGGAAGGATCGCTCGGGGCGAATTGAAGTCGTTATCGGTGCAAAGCTTGGAAAGAGACATTGTGGCCGCGACCGAGGGTGAGGCTGACCTTACCCTCCGTCCGGTCATTAACGCCACCGGCGTGATTCTGCATACGAACCTCGGGCGGGCACCGCTGGCCACGGAAGCCATTCGCCATGTGGCCGAGACCGCCGGACAGTATTCCAACCTCGAATACGACCTGGAGGGTGGCGGGCGCGGCAAGCGCGACCAGCACACCGACCGCCTGTTTGCGCGGTTGCTGGGGGCGGAGCGCACCCTCGTCGTCAACAACAATGCCGCCGCGGTCTTCCTGGCCCTCCATGCGCTCGCAGAGGGCGGGGAGGTGATCGTTTCCCGCGGAGAGCTCATCGAGATCGGCGGGGCGTTTCGCATCCCAGACATATGCGCCCAGAGCGGCGCGCGCCTGTGCGAAGTGGGCACCACGAATCGGACGCGCATCGACGATTACGCTGCCGCAGTCAACGAACGCACCCGCGTCCTGATGCGTGTTCACCCCAGCAACTTCCGCATGGTTGGGTTCACCGAGCGGCCGGAGCTCGCGGAAGTGGTCCGCCTGGGGCGGGAGCGCAATTTGCTGGTACTGGAGGATCTTGGCAGCGGCTGCCTGCTCGATTTTTCTCCGCTGGGAATCCGCGACGAACCTCCGGCTGCGGCGAGCATCGCGGCGGGCGTCGACGTGGTGACCTTCAGCGGCGACAAGATGCTGGGAGGGCCGCAAGCGGGCATTCTGGCCGGAAAACGCGAGCCGCTGGAGGCCATCCGCCGAAATCCGCTTTTCCGGGCGCTGCGTGTCGATAAGATGATGATCGCTGCGCTCGCGGCGACGGTGACGCTTTACCTCAAGGATGACCGCAAGGCCATCCCGGCGCTGCGCATGATCACCATGACGCGGGAGGAGATTTCAGCACGCGCCGAGCGCCTGGCGGGAAGGATTTCGTCGCTTGCGGACTTCTCGGCAAAGCTGGAAGATGGCGAGTCAGTGGTGGGCGGAGGCTCAACTCCCGGACAGAGTTTGCCGACAAGACTAGTGGCCGTCGAACACCAACGGCTCAGCGCCACGAGTTTGGAGGCGGCACTTCGCCGAAGCTCCCCGCCGGTGATCGCCCGCATCGACAACGACCGGTTGTTGCTCGACCTTCGAACCGTGTTTGAGGAGCAGGAGGGCGAAATCATCCGGGCGTTTGAAGAATCAGGAGGAAACGATGAACGATGAAATGTGAATGATGAATTCCGGGTTCATCGTTCCGCGTTTATCTTTCATCATTCGGATGAAGGCACTCTATTTCGACGGACAGCTTGGTCTTCGCGATGTCGAAACGCCCCGCCCGGGGCCGGACGAAGCGCTCATTCAGGTGGTGCTCGCCGGTATCTGCGGCACCGACTTGCAGATTCTGAACGGCTATTCCAGTTTCCGTGGGATTCCGGGGCACGAGTTCGTCGGACGTGTCGTCGAATGCCAAAACACCAAGTGGATTGATAAACGCGTCGTCGGCGAGATTAACATCAGTTGCGGAGAGTGCGAATTCTGCCTTTGGGGATTGGGCCGTCATTGCTCCCAACGCACGGTCATGGGGATTGTCAACCGCGACGGCGCGTTCGCCGAATTTACGGTTCTTCCCGTGTTCAATCTGCACGAAATCCCGGATTCGATCCCTGACGAAGCAGCGGTGTTTGTCGAGCCGCTGGCGGCGGCAGCGGAAATCCTCGAACAAGTCACGATTCGCCCGCGCATGCGCGTGGCGGTGCTGGGCGACGGACGTTTGGGCCTGCTGGTCGCGCAGGTGCTCCACCAGGAGCGCGCCCAGGTCATGCTGCTCGGCCGCCACCCGTGGAAGCTCGACTTGGCACATTCCTGGGGCATCAACGTTTCGGGCCTGGGGGACGAGCATCTGACCAAACGCAACTTCCCCATGGTCGTGGAGGCGACCGGGTCGCCCGCCGGTCTCGAAGAAGCATTTCGCCTGGTCGAGCCGCGCGGAACGATCATCATGAAATCGACGTTTCATCGCCCCGCGCAATTCGATACGGCCCGCCTCGTCGTCGATGAGATCAATCTTCTGGGCTCCCGCTGCGGCGCCTTCGGGCGCGCCATCGGGCTCCTGGAGCAGGGACGTGTGAAGGTCGATCAACTCGTCTCGCGGACTTTCCCGCTGGAAGAGGGCCTGGCCGCATTCGATTTCGTGAAGAAGACCTCGCCTCTGAAAGTTCTTCTCCAAGTCGCGCCAGCCTAACACATTTGCCGACGGATTCTGCCGAACGCGGAGTCAAGGCTTGGGTATAGACTCCATCAGTCCCCCCCATTAGGGAAGCCTTGGTAGATCGTATCCCCCCTCTCCCCAGGGGGGATACGATGTACCAGGGCTATTCCAGAATCGTC
>JACQNR010000269.1 GCA_016202975.1 Acidobacteriota bacterium | reverse complement strand
CGCTGTAAAGCTCATCCACGGTCGTGGTGATAGATCGCGTCAGGCGGACTCCCACCATGAAAGCCAGAATTTCCAACACGAGAAAAACCGCACCGACGGAGACAAACGCCACAGCGTAGACTCGTGAAAAACGTCCGAGTGTCGAAAGGAGCTTCGATTCCAGCGTCATCACGCGAGAGGTGACAAGGAAAAAGACCGGGGCTGCGGGCAGGGTCTTTTCACTGCCGCCCCAAACGATCGGATCGAGCGTGAAGGCTCCGACCACGGTGTAATCACCGAAGAACGCCGGCGTCGGAACGGCGACGTTTTCTGAAACGATCGAGCTCTCGCGCGCCATGCGACTGGATGCATCCAAACCCAGGGGGGAATGCGCTTGGCCATTTGAGGATTCTCCCACCGCCTGGCCGATCAAGCCAGCTCCCACGGGCCCAATGCCCGCGCCAAACTGGTCAAGAAGTTCCGGAGTCACCGGCTCGGAGAGCACCAATGCGAACTTTCCCTGCGCCGTTTTCCCTTGCGCGACGCTTCGGATAATTACCCTCCCCTCCTCGATCACAACGCCGGAGAACTCCGGCCCGGCGAGCCAGGGCGGAATTTGTACAGGCTTGGGAAGGGTCCCCCCGGCGAGATTGAAAGCTCGCACATTTCCGTCCAGGCGAATCGTCACTTCCAGCGCCGGGTAATCCGCGGCATGCTGTGCGAGCCGCTTGACAAAGTTTTTCTGAACTCGATCGAGGAGATCTGCAGGTTTGTGATCGTCCAACATGTCCACGTTCTGCGCCACACTCCGTCCAATGTGCAGGAGCTGCTCCACTCGTCCCCTAACGTTCTGCGCCACCAGGAATGCCGCGAATTGCGCGTTAATGAGAAGTCCGCCAATCGCGACCAGGAGCAGAATCAAGAGGATCGGTATGACAGCGATAAAAACATAGGTCACAATCAACCGTCGCCGCAGGCGCCAGAGCAGGCGGCCGCGCACGAAACTCACCAGGCGGGCCGTATAGTAAAAAGCTGAAATGATCAACGCGGGCCAGAAGATCAGCCACAAGACGCCTGGCACGTTGATCGCCCGGTCGAGAAGAGTTAGGGCGATGCCAAGTAGGATGACCCCGAGAACGAAACGGGCTATGCGTCGGGTGCGGATTTCGTGGCGGAGCGCGGAACCGAACACGCTGGAAAGGATACCAGTGCGCGATTCATCGCGCCAGACCAGGAGTTTCGTTAGTGCCTGGAGCTGGTGGGTGGAACTTGAGCGGCACTTCGGGCGGCCTGAACGCGGCTGTGTTTTCGCGCGTATCCGAAGTATACAACGAAGCCGATGATCAGCCAGACGATCAGCCGCAACCAGGTATCCTTCCCCAGACTTACCATCATCCCGAGCGAAATGATGATGCCCATGATCGGCACAAACGGCACCCACGGAGTCTTGAAGGGCCGCGGCAAGTCCGGGCGCCGGCGCCGCAGGACCCAGATTCCCGCGGAAACAATGACGAATGCGAGCAGTGTCCCGATGCTGACGAGATGTCCCAGAACTTCGATAGGAAACAAGGCGGCGAACAAAGCGACGAAAAAGCCGACGACGATCGTCGATATCCATGGCGTTCGGAAGCGGGGATGAACGGCGCCGGCGATTTTGGGTAGCAATCCGTCGCGCGACATCGAATAGAAAACACGGGACTGCCCGAGAAGCATGACGAGCATTACCGTGCCGAGTCCGAAGATGGCTCCCACTTTCACCATGAAGCCGCCCCAGCGTACCCCGATCGCGTCGATACCTATCGCCACGGGGGCTGCGACGTTGAGAGTTGTGTAGTGAACAATACCAGTGAGGAGTCCCGCGACCAGAACATAAAGCACCGTGCAAATGGCCAACGAGCCAAGGATCCCGATGGGCATGTCTTTTTGCGGGTTCCGTGCCTCCTGCGCCGCCGTGGAGACGGCATCGAAGCCGATATAGGCGAAGAAGATCACTCCCGCGCCGCGCAGGATTCCCGACCAGCCGAATTCGCCGAACTTGCCCGTGTTGGGAGGAATAAAGGGCTGCCAATTCTTGAGCACCAGATCCGTATGTTGGAGAGCGTAAATCCCCGCGATGCCGACGAACATGAGCACGATGGAAACCTTGACGATCACGATCGCGGAGTTCAAATTCGCCGATTCTTTGATCCCGATCACCAGAATGGCGGTGACCACCAGGACAACCAGAAAGGCAATCAGGTTGAACGATGCTGTGACCGTGGGAAGACTTTGAGGATCGATGCCCGCCGCTTTGATTGCGTCCTTCGCTTGATCCAGCGTCACCCAGTGTTCATTGTAGTAAACCATCACCTCCCCGCGCGAGCTGGTCCATTCAGGGGAAAAGGTAATGCCGAAATCACGGAGGAAACTGACCAAGTAGCCGCTCCAGCCGGAGGCCACTGTGGCGGCGCCGAAGGCATATTCCAAGATGAGATCCCACCCGATGATCCAGGCGAAGATCTCCCCGAGAGTAGCATACACGTAAGTGTAGGCCGAGCCCGCGATCGGAATCAGCGAGGCAAACTCGGCATAGCAAAGCCCGCAGAATACGCAAGCGACAGCCGCGAGCAAAAACGACAGGACAATGGCCGGACCGGCATTTTGCGCGGCTGTCGTGCCGGTCAGTACAAAAATGCCCGCACCGATGATCGCGCCCACGCCCAGTGAGACAAGGTTTACAGGGCCGAGCGCCCGCTTGAGGCTGTGATGGCCTTCGTCGGAGGCCTCCACCATCAAGAGTTCAAGCGGTTTGGTTGCGAAAAGTTTCGACATCGGGGATCGTCACTCCGAAATTCATGGTTGTTCTGCCCCAGGGCAGGTCCGGGCAAGGCCTGACGGAATTACCTTGTGGCAGACTTCATAAACTGCTTGGCACGTAAAGCGATGTCAGGAGCGCTCAGAATATCCGAAATCACGGCGACGGAATCAGCTCCGGCTGCGAAAATTTCGTCGGCCCGTTCCAGCGTGATACCGCCGATGCCAACCAGCGGCTTTCGCGTCGCCTGGCGAGCACGCTTCAATCCTTCGATTCCGACCGCGGGATCGGGTTTTTCTTTGCTCGACGTCTGAAAGATGGGACCGAAGGCCAAATAATCGGCCGACGTCTTATCCGCCGAGGCAATTTGTTCCAGATTGTGCGTGGATAGCCCAACCCATTTCCCTGTCCCCACCACTAGGCGCGCGAGTTCCACGGG
>JACQNR010000279.1 GCA_016202975.1 Acidobacteriota bacterium | reverse complement strand
GGCATTTCCTCAGCCTGGAACACCACGGATTGAAAGACTTTCCAGCAGCCTTGAGCGACCAGCTCCTGGTGCTTACGCCCCGATCCGAAAAGTGTCACCAATCATGTGAACGAGTACACAACATTGACTTCGCTGAGGGCGATTCGTATTCTGGCGGGGAATACGGCTCAAACTTGTCGGTTGCAATCTATGAAGAAAGTGAAAAGAACCCGTCGTCGCCGGCAGCGCAACCCATTCTGGGCTCATCTTTCGGATGAGGATTTGCTGGACCTCCGCTTTAGCGACCTCAACCTGAAGATCGAGCAGAGCGACCTTCAGCCGTTGATTCAAAGACTCTATAGCGAACTTGAACGTCGCGGCCTGCAATTGCGGCCACCTTGCTGGTTATCGAGCGAGTGGTTTTCTCCCCACGATCTTCCAGGGATCGCCATTCCGTTCTACTTGGCGCACCCTCGCCTCCGGTCGTTGGAACGCCGGATGATGAAGGAGGTGGAAGGCGGGACTCGATCGTCCTGCATGAAGCTCCTACGCCACGAAGCAGGCCACGCGTATGAAGCGGCCTACCGGATGGGACTGCGCCGGCGATGGGCCCGTCTATTCGGCCGGTCGTCAGAGGCTTATCCCAAGTACTACAGCCCGAATCCTCAGAGCAAGAGTTATGTCCTTCACCTCGACTGGTGGTATGCGCAAAGCCACCCCGTTGAGGACTTTGCGGAAACCTTCGCCGTCTGGTTGCGCCCCGGGTCCGACTGGCGGGATCGATACCGCGATTGGCCCGCGCTGAAAAAGCTGGAATACGTGGATGCCCTGATGGCCGAGCTCCGCGGGACCCCGCCCCTGGTGAAGCCGGGGCCGCCCATGGATCCTTTGCACCGTCTGCGACAGAAGCTGCGCGAGCACTATCAAGAGAAGCATGCCCGTTATAACGTTGACCCTCCCCGCTTTTACGACATGGATCTCCTGCGCCTCTTTCCTCCGTCTCTGAGGCCAGACAGCCGTCCGCCGGCGGCGGGATTCTTGCACCGTATCAGCCCGCGACTGCGACAGCGGGTTGCCTCGTGGACGGGCGAACATGCCTACGTGGTGAACCAGGTTCTCAAGGACATGATGCAGCAATGCCGGGAACTGGACTTGCGCGTATCCCGGCGCAAGAGGGAGACGTTGCTCGAGACGGCCATCATGCTTACGAAGCGGACGATGAATTTCCTGAATAGCAGGGGTCATCGCCTCGCCATTTGAACGTCCGGCCTGGGGAGATGGCCGGGAAATTTCAGGGCTCGATGTAGGAGGTCGTGATTGAAACTGCGTGTGCTGCTCGTGACCCATCAGGAATTTCGGATGCCCGAGGACATTAAGAAACTCACTGAGAAAGAAGTCGCTGACTGGAAGTCTGAGTACGAGATCGCGACGGCGCTGAAGAACCTCGGGCACGAGATCCAAATTCTGGGAGCCCCCACGGACTTCACGGTCCTGAAGGACTTCCTCACGGGCTGGAATCCTCATGTTGTCTTCAATCAGCTCGAGGAATTCCTGGGCGTCAACATCTATATGCCTTACTTGTTGGGGTACTTCGACCTGATGCACCAGCCTTTCACGGGCTGCAATCCCGCAAGCCTCATCCTCACGCACAACAAGCCCTTGATGAAGAAGATTCTCGCATTCCATCGTGTGCCTGTTCCGCGGTTTGCGGTGTTTCCACTTTTCCGAACCATCAAACGGCCCCGATGGCTTCCGTTCCCCCTCTTCGTGAAATCGACGATTGAGCACAGTTCGCTCGGTATCGCGCAAGCGTCGGTCGTCAGCAATGACGAGAAATTGAAAGAGCGGGTCGAGTTCATTCACCGCGAGCTTCGCACCGACGCCATGGCTGAGGAATACATTGACGGACGGGAACTCTATGTGGGCGTGCTGGGCAACCACCGACTGCGGACGTTTCCTGTCTGGGAGTTGCGTTTCGGCAATCTGCCTGCGGGCACGCCTCAGATCGCCACGGCGAAGGTGAAGTGGGATTTGGATTACCAGAGGGCGGCCGGTATTACCACGGGAGTTGCCACGGACCTTCCTGCCGGCACGGAGGAAAGAATCCGGAAGCTTTCGAAGCGTGTCTGCCGCATTCTCGGGCTGAACGGATATGCCCGATTGGATTTCCGCCTGACTCCGGAGGGAAGAATATACCTCCTCGAACCCAACCCTAATCCCGATCTCGGGCGGGAGGAGGATTTCGCCCTGTCGGCACGCCAGGACGGGATGGATTATGAGACTCTCATCCAGCACGTGCTGAATCTCGGCTTGGGCTCGGCACCCCGGAAACTAGATAAGTCCAGTAATTCCAGCCTTACGAACGGCACCCCCTTCACGGCGGGGGACGTTGGTCAATAGGTCGCAGATCGAGGAAGCCTCCCAGAGCGTCACTTCCAAAACATACCGCCTCATCCGCCCGCCAGGAGACAACAGTAAGCCAGGCGTGGAATGGAAAGACCACAGGACAAATATTTTCGACTGATGGGGTATGAGGTATGGCTAAGGTTCATAAAGTTGCTGTGAAAGCGGCGATCCCTTATGTCGCTAGTTGTTTCTTGGCGGCATACACTCCAATTTCGCGGGCGCAGGATACACAGAATCTGGGCAGCCATTGGACATTCAACCCGAAGCAGAACCACTCCGATAATCAGCAGGACAAGCCCCACGGTAAACCTGTTCATTTAGGTCTCTCTTTCCCTATAATCAAATGCCCCGAATGCCCAAGAAGCTAGGGAGGAATCAGTCATCCCCGCCTGGCAGCGTGGTATAGCACGGTGGCGAGTGTTTATCGGCGGAAGCGGACCGAATAAACCATGTTCTGGAAGGTGTCCTCATAATTCTGAAAGTCGCGATCCGGCGCGACAAAAATTAGGAACAGCAGCCCCTCCGGGCGTTGCACAGTGACCAGCCAATTCGTCTCGCGACTTCCCAGCGGCGAGTCGTTAGTGAGGTAGGTGGACTGAGCAAACTCCCCATCGACTCGG
>JACQNR010000278.1 GCA_016202975.1 Acidobacteriota bacterium | reverse complement strand
GTATGGCCACCAGGCAGGGGGGCTTGGCGCGAAGGGTGGCGGCTGGCCGACGGCCCATGGCTCGGCCCGGTTTCTTGTGCGAGTTCATCAAGCAGTTTCTCGCCGAGTGCTCGGGCCGTCGTCAGCTTCCCACCACAAACCGAGACGATATTCCCGGCCCATGGATCGCGATGGAAACGATGCCCACGGGTATTTGAGGAGGGGCGCTCGTCCGGCTCGATAACCAGCGCGCGCAAGCCAGAGAAGCTCCCTAAGATTCGTTTCGCTCCGATCGGATGGCTCAACACGCGATTTGCAGCAGCCAGCAGGTAATCCATGTCGGAAGGCTCGGGGCGAACATTTGCTGGGTCGCCCGTGAAGTCCGTGTCCGTTGGCCCGAGCAAGGAATAGCCCTTCCATGGAACCATGACGAATATGCGACGGTCGTCCGGGATAGCGGCGAACAGAGCATGGTGCGGGGCGACTTGCGGAATGATAAGGTGAGTCCCCTTGGTCAGGCGAACGGTGCGCGAGCCGTCGAAGCCCGGAACGAGCGCTCGCACTCTGTCGACCCACGGCCCGGTGGCGTTGACCCAGTACCGCGACGAGATTTCAATCTTTGCGCCGGTGATGCGGTCTTGCGCCTCCGCAGTGGCGATGCCGTCGTCGCGCTTCCCTGCCCGATTCTCAGGCGCGAAGCCGCAGACTTGGACGTAGTTCGCGACCAGCGCGCCGTGCTCGGCGGCATCAAGAATCATTTCCACGGTCAGGCGCGCGTCGTCGGTCGCCGAATCGTAATAGGTCGCGCCAGCCCGAAGCCCGTCAGGGCGAAGCGCCGGGACAAGTTTAAGGGCTTCACGCGGCGAGAGCATTCGGTGGCGGTCTTGACGGCCCAGGTTCCCAAGCAAGTCATAGAGGGCAAGCCCAGCGCGAATTTTGAGGGGAAAATAAGGATCTCCACGGTAGATCGGAAGCATGAACGGAAGCGGTTGGGCCAGATGAGGGGCGGCATCGCGAAGGATACGCCGCTCGCGGCGCGACTCGCGAACCAGCCGGAAATCGAATTGTTCGAGATAGCGCAGCCCGCCGTGGATGAGCTTGGTCGAGCGGCTTGAGGTTCCAGCGGCGAAGTCGCCCGCATCGACCAATGCGACCCTCAGCCCGCGCAGCGCGGCCTCGCGCGCCACCGCGGCGCCGTTAATGCCGCCGCCGATAACCACCAGCTCAAAGCGCGTTTTCGTAAGAGCACTGGGATTTCGAACCATGAGCCGTTTTCCTGGCTACCCGACAGACTAACACGGACCCGCTATTGACCCGGCAAGGCGCGGGGCTCGGGGAGCACGGCTTGTGGTCTAACCGGTGAGCTCGGGATCTTTCGCCGTGGCGCAGCGGTCTTCGGTGGTGAAACGAATGACGCCAGACTCATCGGTGAAAAAGCTACGGCGCACCCCGTTGTTTGAGGAGAAAGGTCGAGCGCACAGTGTGTAGGTCCATATCTCGCCTTTCTGATTGCGCTCGCCAGGCGTGTAGATGAATGTGTAACCATTCTTCCTGCTGGAGGCGAGCACCTCGTCGATCAGGCCGGCGGCAGACTCGGTGGGCGGCGCTCCGGCCGCGCCCGGCCCAAGCGCGGCAAGGGTCGAACTGTAGCCATGATTGTAAGTGCTGGCAAAAGTGATCTCGGCCGTGTTAATAGTCCGCAGCGAGCCGACAGCGGAGGCTTGGCCCAGCATGCGCCGGCGCTCGTGGCGACCCTTTTCGATCGTTGCGGTTGACACAGTCAACCCCAGCAGAACCACAGCGCCGAAGCCCCCGAGGAGCCGACGCCAGTCTCCTTGCTCGCGTTTCAGTAGGTAATAAACGTACAAGGAGACACCAGCATAGGTTGACAGAGCAATAACCAGTCCCCCAAAGACTATCAGATTGACGATGGCGTTCTCGGCGAGCAGGACTTCTGTGTTTGTCGACTGCTTTGGTCCTAGCAAAGGCCCTGTTAGGAAGAGCGCCACGGCCACAATAGCCATGCCACCCGCCGTGAACAGCGCCTGATTTGCCTGGTGCCTCCTGCTTCCATGCAATCCCCAAATCACGGAGGCGTACGCGAGCCCTATGCCGGCCAAGATGACTGCGGGAATGACATCCAAAACGCCGAACCGGATAAAATCCCGCGCGGCGGCGTGAACGCCCAATGCCGCACAAATAATCGAAGCCGCCGCAAGAACACGGACCGTCCAAAGCCACGGACTCCAGTTTCTCTCCCGGGCCCTCTGGATGAACGTCGCGGCTACAGTGATGAGGATCAGCGCCTGGAGGGGTACCAGCCAAGTCTGCCACGGCCGGGCCGCGTAACGGCGCGTCGTGAGGGCGGAAAAATGATCCGCCGTGATGAACACCCCTCCAATGGCCAGCAGAACTCCCGGTAATGCACCCCACGCAAATGCTAGGGCGAGCCCAAACTTCGTAGGGGGATTCCGCCGCAGGCCCCACAGAACATATAGGAGGGAAGCCGGCGCGAGCAGCGCGAGCACGTACCAACCACTGAAGTCTCTGAGCGGCAGAAATAGCAGCGCGGTATACGCTAGAACCGGTACCAAGCGGATCACTGTAACGATGCGCAGGGTCCAGAGCTAGCGGAATCCTACAAGCGGTTGAATTTGTGAGGACAGAGTAGGTGGGTTCGACATGGATCACCTCGAGTTCCATTCGGGTAATACGGAGGGCGAGTTTGGAATTCGCGCGGTTCTTGAGGGAGACTTTACAACCGCCAGGGGGTGTCGTCAACAGATTGCCAACCTCAATATCCCTCGCCGCGACCAAGGCCACTTTCAGCCCGAGAAGGTCCCCCACCGCGCCATTGATGCCGCCGAAGACCACCAAGTCGAACCGGGGGTTTTCAGCCTTATTGGGATTTCGCTCTAACGGTCCCATCGCGGACACCTCGTAAAGCTAATTCACACGCACTAGTATTTGTTACAAAAGACTCCTTATGATACTCTCGGGCGATGAGAAATCCCGAATTGACCTTGACTCATCCTTCGGCCACGCAGGAACAACTGCTGGCTTTAACGCGGCAGGTTCTGGGGGCGCGGGAAGGGCTAAAGATTGCGGCTCTCTTGCTGGTTCTGGAAGGACAGCGCCCAGGTTGGATCGCCCAGGTCCTGGGACTGACGCGGATGAGCTTGAACCGTTGGATTCACCGGGTAAATGCCCAGGGCGTCTCGGTCTTAAAGCCTCCCCGGCGGTTGGGACGAGCCTCGCAGTTGACGCCCGCTCTCGGCAAAGCTCTGGCCAGGGACCTGGGAAAGTCTCCGCAAGCCTTCGGGCTAAACCGCGTCCAGTGGGACGGGCCGACGCTGGTGACTTATTTGAAGCGCCGATGGGGGATAACCCTGAAGGCGCGACAAGCCCAGTACTGGATGCACCAGTTGGGGTATCGGCTGAAACGGGCCAGCTACAGTTATTTGCAAGCCCGCGCCAAAGAAGCCCGCAAGTTCCAGCGGACCCTAAAAAAAACTGCGGAGCCTGGGCCGACATGCGGCCGTGGTTTTTCAAGACGAGACCGGGTTCAGCTTGCATCCCCGCCCGGAAAGGGGTTGGGCCAAACGCGGACAACGGCTGCGGATTGCGACCGCCAGTTGCCACCACGCGCGGCTCAACATTTCCGGTTGGGTGGCCCCACGGCTGGGGAGGCGCGGCATGATCTGCGTGGCGCGAGGCAATGGGGAGAGCTTTGTGCAGACCTTGCAACACGTCTACGCCCGACTGCGAGGCTATACGATCTGGCTTTATGCGGCCCGCGCGCGCTGGCATAAAGGTCCGCCCCTCGAAATCTTCCTCCGGACTCATCGGCGTTTGCATCGGGACTACTTGCCTCCTTACCAGCCGGGTCTGAACCCGCAGGAAAGGATTTGGCGACAGATTCGCTTTGAGGCCACCACCAACCACGGGTTCGAAACTGTGAGCGATGTCTGGACCGGCGTCCAGAAAACCACACGGTCGTGGTCATCGAACCAAATTCGTCGACTATGTAACATAACTTAATGCGTTCGTATTAGCCCCACGAATTCGGGGTCCCGAATCGCCTGGAGTATCGGTCCCGGTTTTGTAAAGATTCATAATTGGGGGGAGTGGCTAAAGATCACCCGCCGACGAGCGGACTATCCCAATATCCGCTCGGCAAGGTCGGTAAACAAAACCTCTGACGGCCCGTCACGAACTACCGACCCATAAATCTGCCGCTGTATGACTGCCAGCCGTTCATCCCATTGTCCGTAGGCCCGAAGAAGGTTCATAGCTGAATGGGAGATCTCGATCGCCGCGTCCTTTGCGAACGCGGAAGCCAGAACCATACCGGCGCGAGTGAATGGACCTTCAGCCTCCTTGGCTGCGGCGCCGTATACTGCCTGCATGGCAATCCAAAGCTTCATCGCCATGCGAGCAACCTCAACTGCAGTGAACTGGTCGTGAAAAGGCGGTCCCCCGTTGCTTTCATGCTGCTTGATCCGCTCGATCGCCAACAGGATCGAATTTTGCGACAAGCTTAATATCGCCGGGGAGGAACTGTCGTCGGGGTGACTCGCTCCATCCGGTGACGTTTCGAGCCGGGCAACAAACTCGTCCACTGCGAAGTTCGCTTTTTCCAAGCTGTCTGTGATTGCAAGCCTTAGTATCTCGGAGGTTCCCTCACCGACGGTCAGGAGCCGTGCATCGCGGTAATTCTGCTCGACCTTGTAGTCGGTCATATATCCATAACCGCCCAGAAGTTGGATGGCTTCGTCGCAGACTTGGAGGGCCATTTCGGTCGCAAAGACCTTCGCCATGAACGCCGGGATCTTGGCGGCTTTCCCCTGGTCCACGAAATCTGCGGCGCAATGGACCCCCTGCCAGGCCACCCACCAGGACATCAGCATGTTGACCAGTCTGACTCGTGTGAGCGGTTTATTGAACAGCGGGTCAGACCCGATGTTCCTTTCTTTGGTGTAGCGAACCGCGCGGTCCAGGGAGTCACGGGCGATGCCGAGAGTGAGAGCCGCCACGCCCACGCGCGCGCGCAAAAGGACGCTCCGCACGACCTTGCCGGCCTCACCCACCGGCCCTAATACATTGCCCGGGGCGACTGGAACCTGGTCGAACGTGACACTGGCCGTATCGCTGCGGCGCATCCCCATTTTCCCGTGCAAGGGGGTGGCAATTACGTTCCCTCCGCAGTTCTTCCGCTCGATGAGGCAGGCCGTTGGGCCCGCTTCGTGACCGTCCGGATTGAGGGCGCGCGCGATGACGACATACAGGTCAGCGTGGCACCCGTTGGTGATGAAAGTTTTTTCTCCGTTCAATACCCACCCTTCGGCGGTTCTCAGAAGTGTCGTCCGAAGGTCGTTCAGGATATTGCTACCCGCGTTCGGTTCGGTGAGGCACCAGGCAGCAATCATTTCTCCAGAGATCAGTTTGGGCAAGTAAGTGCTTTTCTGTTCCTCCGAACCACCCAGCAGGATTTGGGTCCCCGCCAGCGATTCGTGGGCCGTGACCGTTAGCGCCAGTGATCCATCAATCGCCGCGATGCCTTCAATCACTGGAAGATAATTCTCCAATGTCCCGCCCGCCCCGCCGTAGCTTGACGGAACACTCGCACCCAGGTAGCTCCTCTGTGCCACGAGGGGGAGGAGCGATCCTGCGAATTCTTCTTCACCTAGCCCGCGGAGTTGGGCAGTGAGTTCACGCTCGCCGAACTCGCGCACTCCACGGGCGAGCAGAAGAGACACCTCGTCGGGGAAGATCGCGGCCAGGATTTGGTTCGGACTAAACACAGTGAGGTCCATTATAATCGGATGCAGACTGATTCGCTTTGTCGAATCGATAGTGAAACTGTAGAGTCAGATCAGGGCGTGACCATGAGCGATTTCGCGTGGCGGCCGGCCGGGGCATATCTCGAGCAATCCCGCGTCCGACAATTCATGGAACAGCAGGGGATCGCTTCCTGGCAGGCGCTGATTCAACGGTCTTGCGACGACTTCGAGTGGTTCTGGAAGGCTGCCCTGGCGCATCTTGGCGTCGAATGGTTTCATCCTTACCACCGCCTTTTGGACGATTCGGACGGCATGCCTTGGACCAAGTGGTTCCTGGACGGGAAGCTCAACATCGTTCACAACTGCCTGGACCGTCACATCCGGGATGGTAAGGAGAACAAGACCGCGTTGTGCTTCGAGGAGGACTGCGGGGCGTCGCGGACGATGACTTACGGTCAGCTCTATGAAAACGTGAACTTGACCGCCGCCGCCCTGCACAAGGCCGGAATTGGCGAAGGCGATCGCGTCGCCATGTGCATGCCCATCTCGCCGGAAGCGGTTACAGTCATGTTCGCTGCGTTCAAAATAGGAGCGGTCGCCATGCAGCCCCCCGCGCGGCTGGCTCCGGATCAATTCGTCGAACACCTGAACCAGGCTGGTGCCAGGATCCTATTCCTGAACGACGGTTACCCGAGGGCTGGTCGCACGTTCAGCCTGGAGAAGACATACGAACAAGCGGCGGAGCACGTGCCGACGCTCGATCGCACCGTGGTTCTGGAGCGATTGGCAAACGGGCTTGCGCGGCGAAGAAAATGCGTCTCGTGGAACGATTTTCTCCGCGGCGCGGCCTCTTCAGGTGCCGCGCCAACCGAGGCGCTGGATGCCGAACAACCCGCGCTCATTCTTTACAGTTCCGGGACAACGGGGAAATCGAAGACGATCGTGCACACACATGGCGGAGCACTGGCCCAAATCGCCAAGGAGGTGGGCTATGCCTTCGACTGCCGAGAGGATGACGTCTTCTACTGGTTTACGAATATCGGTTGGATGATGGCGCCCTGGGAAATTATCGGCGCGCTTTTCTTCGGAGCCACCCTGGTCCTTTACGAGGGCACGCACCTCTACCCGACGCCTCACCGGATGTTTGAGTTGATCGAAAAATACGGCGTCACCATCTTCGGGTTTACACCCACCGCCATGCGCGAACTAGCCAAGCTGGAGATCGACTTAAGTGGCTGCTCGCGCTCGACGCTTCGAATACTCGGTTCCACCGGAAGCCCGCTCGATCCGGAGACTTGGACATGGTTTTTCAAAACCTTTGGAAATGAGCGTTGCCCGATCATCAACATTTCAGGCGGCACCGAAATTATCGGGTGTTTCGTGTCACCACTTCCCGTCATGCCCTTAAAGCCCTCTTCCGTGGGCGGGCCCGGACTGGGCATGGCGGTGGATGTTTGTGACGACAGCGGAAAATCCGTGCGCTGCCAGCCCGGCCAACTCGTTTGCCGAAAGCCCTTTCCATCCATGACACGCGGCTTCCTCGCCGACCCGCAGCTCTACCTTAATGCTTGTTTTCCTCGTGGACCCTCGCTCTGGGTCCACGGTGACCGCGCGCTGATTGATGAAGACGGCTGCTGGTTCCTACTGGGGAGGACGGATGATCTCATTGTGCGCGGTGGAGTCAAAGTTGATCCTGCCAACCTGGAGGACAGGATGCGCGGTTTTCCTGGACCCCCGCGTGTCAAGGACGCTGCGGTCATTGGCTGCGCGGACCCCACCTACGGGGAGCGCATCGTAGCCTTCGTTGTACTTGACTCGGCCCTTGTCGAAGACAAAATGGCGCTTCAGAAAGCCCTGCAATCACACGTGAGAGACACCTTCGATCCCTTGGCGCAGCCCGATCAGGTTTACGTGGTGAGAGCCTTGCCCATCAACCTGGCAGGGAAAATTCCGCGCAAGCTGATTCGGATGGTAATCGAAGGGAGGGTTCCGCAGGGCGCTTCCACGCTCGCCAATCCCGAAGCCCTAGACCAACTCCGTCAAGTAATCGGGCGCTAAGCGGTATCCGGACGAGATTTTAGAGTTCGCAGCCCTCTCGGGACAGTCCACATTTCCTCCCGCACCAGCTTAATCCACTATCAAATCACGACGCAGGGATCTCGGAATACGGTCCAGACGAGTGATCGTTTCCATCTCCGGTTTGTTGAGGATCAAGGTCCCTTCAACAACCAAGTCCGTAAGGGGAGGGCTTTGCGGGCCAGCCCGCGCGCCTGCGCTGGCTCCCCGGAGCCAGCCGACGAGAATTGCGGGATCGTGGATTCGAAATATCAGGTCCGGGGTCGCCGAGGTGTCTTCGCTCACTTCGATCTGGCAATTGTCAATCACGAAGCCGAAGGCCCCGGCCGGACTTTCGAGGCGGACACGCCGCTGCCAACTTCTGAGGTCCGCGGTTGCGCGTGGGCTCTTGCGGACCATCTCGGCCAGCTTGCGGAAAAGCCTTACGGCTTCTTTGAGGACCGCTCCTTCTTCAGGGGCGGTCCCCGTCCACGCTGCCTCCGGCATCCGGTCCCAATCGATTTCGTTTTCGGCGAGCGGGGATTTCGCAAGTTGCGCCGGCGTCAGCTCGGATTGCGGTACCGCGAAGATATCGTCCACTGCGCCCCTTCGGTGTGGGCTGAAGACGATTTTCACGGGCGTCCCCTTCCGGTAAATTCCCGGCCGGATGGTCCCGAGGGTGGTCCGCACCCGCACCAGCATCGCCGTGCTGGCCGGAGTGCCGTCTTGCGCCTCGAGGAAAACGCGACCCGTTCCAAACGGGACCTGGTCCTTGAAGCGGCTGGGCGCGAAGACGGTGATGACCGGCGACGCAGCCATGACGCCGACGTCTTTGACATATTCCTTCTCCATGTCGGCGAAGTTGCAGGGCGGGCACCGCTTCATGAACGGCGGCACAATCAGGTGCCGGCAGCGCGGACAGCGATGACCGAAAATCCTTTGTTCGTCACGCAGCGAGAGGAAGAATTCCGAAAACTCGCCCTGCGCGTGCTGCATGGCGGTGAACATGACGTCGTTTCGCAGCAGGTGGGTCTTGCCGTCGACGAGGACCTCACGCATTCCTTCTTCCGGCTGCATCCGCGGGCGAATGATGGGTTGTGCCATGGCTAATTTCTCCTCTCGAGGATCATCACCACCGCGTACATCGATAGTGATGCTCCGGTCCCGTGGATCAAACCGTGTTCGAGGTTGCGGGCGAGAAGTTCCCGCCTCACGCTCCAGGCGGACATCATGTTCGAACCCCCGACGAAATGGCCTCCAAAAGTGAGCCCACCGGAAGGATTCAGCAGGTATTTTCCTCCCGGCATAATGAGGCCTTCCTCGACAAGGTCGTTGGCGCGGCCCAGCGGAACCACGCCCATTTCCGCGAGAGTGATCATCAGTTGCGGGATAAAGGCATCATGGAGCTCCATGACCTGAATGTCCTCAATACGCAGGCGGGCTTGTTCAAGCGCTTTGCGCGTCGCCAGTTCGTCCGAGTAGATGCGATGGAGCACCTTGTATCGGGAGATATCACTGCCTACGAAATACGGTTCATTGGCCGCGGCGGCGCCCGTGATCCAAATCGGGCCTTGTCCTGTGCGCTTTTGGATCTCCCGCGCCTTGTCCCCTGAAGCCATCAGCAGCGCGCACGCGCCTTCAGTGTAGACACAAGTCTCCAAAGCTCGGATCGGATAGACCACGTAACGCGACTGAAGCACCTGCTGCGCGGTGACTTGCTCATTTTTCCGCTGGGCGTAAGGATTATTCCGCGCGTAAGTTGAAAGCATCTCGGCAATCCTGGCCCGCGCCAAAGGAGCGAGGTCACCGGGATGCTCATCCATGTAAGCTTGGACGACCTCGGCATAACTTTCCGTCGCATGCGCGCCCAGCGGTCGCTCAAACCAGGGGTCCCACGAGTAACCGATGGTTTGCACGACGGCCGGGGTGGGGCTTTCCGCCTCGAAATCGTAGCAATCGAGCGCCTTCTCCACCCCCACGCACAGGGCCAGGTCGTGTTGCCCGCTCGCCACCATCTGATGGGCTGCGAGCATCGCGTATCCGCCCGTCGCGCCTCCGTTCGAGACTCGCAGGAGAGGTTTATTCTGCATACCAATAATGCCTTGCAGACCGCTCTCCGGAATGGCCTGGAATTCGAAGATGTCGTTGTAAATGCCAGCAACACCCGCCTCAACCTCGTCAATGTGAATGCCTGCGTCTCGGACCGATTCCGCAACGGCCATTTGGGCCAACTCCCAGAAGGTCTTTTCAATCCAGCGGGACCGGCAGGGAGTCATCCCCGCACCGACGATGGCGACGTCTCTCATTGCTGATGCTCCTCAAGGCCGCGTGCGACGACGAAGAGGCGATCACTTGCCTCCTTTCCTCGTCTCCAACTCTGGACCAGCTTCGGGTTGTTACCCTCGGACAGCAGCATGTCAATACCGAGGCACTGCTTGCCAGCATCGAACGAACGAGGCGTCTGGGTCAATCATTTCGTACGTTCCAGCACCAAGACCCAGTCTTGAGCGATGGGCAATTTCTCGGGTCTGTACGCATCCAGGAGAATGATCTTATCCTTCCCAAAGTCGTCCCATCCCGGCCCCCGCAGTTCCCCGCGATACACGCCTCGAGCATCGTATAGCCTTCTTTCCAAGTACTCGTCCGAGACCAGTGTTGAGCTTCGTCGAAACACAAAGTTGTCGAAAGACTGGGTTGTGCCATCGCCCCAGTGCCTTAACCCTATCGCTCCCGCACTCGTTTGACTGATCCTCACAATCGGCGTCGTGTAGGTCAGGTTCCTATCAGTGATCGAGATAGCCGCCCACGGTCCTCTCACCTCGGCGGTCAAAAGGATGTCAGAACTGAATTTTGGGACCGTGGTCCTGCCCAATGGCGACCCATCCTGGCCGTTCTTGCGATCCAGAAAGTAGATCGCCTGTTCCCGAGCTGAGTAAACCCCGACCGTGTAGTTGTCTGCGTCTTGAAATCGAAAAAGGAGGCCCGCATCCGCATTGCTGCGGGCATTTACGCTCGCCACCAGATCTGCCTCTGTGATGGAGCTTATGACGGCCAGGATCTCACCACTGCCGGACATCCGACCCCCGCTGTGCACAGTCTTTGCACCGTGATCGACCCACCTCGTGGTCCCTTCGTCGTCGAACTTCTCCTCTAGAATCCTGCACCCTGGAGCCGGCCGCTCGACCAAACCCAGGTCGATCTTGATTCCCAACGAAGGCTCCCAAAAATACGCGCGGTATCGAACCCCTTCTTCCAATCCGAGCACGGTCGGCGTACCTGAGTTGTACCACGTGAAATATGGCATGTAGATGAATCGGACCTCGCCCGGAATCCCGGCAGCATAAGGGTAATAGAAATCGCCGTCTTTTGCCTTCCACTCTTCCATCACGTTAAAGCCACGAATTTCGCTGCGCGGTTCCAGCAGGGTTGTCCCACGTTGTCTCGACACGACGGTACCGGGCGGCCTCACTTTCGGATCGACATCTCCGGCGACCCACTCCGGATGTGGCTCAAAGCGCCACCACGGGTATTGCCGAAGGAGCTTCGCACCCAGGCCAATCTGATATGAACCCGGGAGGTTCATGCCCTCCTCCCAAGTCAGGGACGACAGATGAGAAAAGGTTTTGTCAGCGCTGTATGCCACGAAGGTTGGGCCGGCGCCGTAGGTATGACCGGCAGCCCTGTTTAGCATGGCCAACCAGAAGGCGACCCGCTGGAAATCCTCGAGATGCGCTGCACCCAGCGTCTCATAGCCGATCTCGCCCACGACGCTGGGCTTGGCAACGGACGTTCGGGCACGATGAAGATTCAATTGCGCCACTTCGTTAGCGATGCTCGGCCAGCCAGCGTGGTCGTGCTGGAGAAGATTGAAATCAAGCAGCGACTCGTCCTGGAGAACATAATCGTGCGACCACCACGGTACACCTTCATGGGCCGTTAGGGGATGGTGGTACGGGTCCACTTCCCGAACATGCCGCGCAACTTCCGTCCATCCCGGCATCGGCGAAATGACCCACCCAAGCCTGTCCACCGCTTCTTTCGGCGGATCGAGGACCTCTCCGCCCACGATCCAGAACACGGGGTAGGCGCCATAGCGGGCGATAATGTACCGCCAATGCTTCTTCATCTTGGCCACGCCCATTTGGCTAAGGACATGACCCCAGGCACCCACAATTGCTGGTACTATGCCGGAATCCACGAGGTGCTGCACCCTTCGGTCGGCGTAGTCGAAGAACCCGGGGTTGATTCGCTCGAACTCCGGCTCCCAAACACAGCCACCTTCATTGCAGAAGTGGGGATCAGAGGGCGCCTGCTGTCGACTCGGATCAAACGGAACCAGTCCAGCGACAGTCTGTACCACTGTAAATCCCTTCGCCTTCCGGTCCGCCGTGAGTTTCTGAAAGTCCTCCCACCTTAACCGGTCGGACATCCCGGCCCACCACGTGTCGCCCAGCCAGTAGAACGGCGTTCCGTCGGCATGCTCGAAATAACGCTTGTTCGAACTGACTCGCAACGGGCCGTGCAGCAACAGTTCATTCGTGCCGTTGTGGCCCGCGATTGTGACCCGCCCTTCGTGTCCGTTGAGGTCCGGATTGCTCGGGTCCGTGCTCTCCAGGCGGTACCTATACTCGCCCGGCGAGGGCGGGGCGAAACGCACAGTCCACTTACTGCCGCCTCGCCAGAACGTGGGTACCCGCCAAGAGGCACCGTCCTTGCTGAAAATCACATCGACATCCACGTCGTTGAACGGGTCCGAGTAAGTCTTTCCGGACTCTAAGGTCCATTCAACGACCCGGCTATAAGTCGCGGCGGGCTGCGCTGCCGCCGCAACTCCACCTAGTATCACCATCAGTAATGCTGCCAGCCTCTTCATGTTATCACCTCACGTCCCGTCTTCCTTTATTGCGGTGAGAGCTCGGGAAGCCTGCCCCCCTCTCAATGTTCCTTCTTCACGCTGCGACCAACAGCCTGCCCCTCGGCTCATATCTCGTTTTCATTCTTGAGCCGACCCCCGTAGACTTGTATGCGTCTTCAGGACCTGTGAGACTTAGTCAGCCTTTTTCGAAGCTGCGGTCGCTCCCTAGTTCACGCGGTGTTGGAT
>JACQNR010000303.1 GCA_016202975.1 Acidobacteriota bacterium | reverse complement strand
CCTGCCTGTTGCCGTCTGCTTGCTTCCTCCTACCTTCCTCGATTATCGTCTCGACGCACGCCTTCGACCCCTTCCCCCCTCTCCCCAGGGGGGATACGATGTACCAAGGCTTCCCTAGCGGAGGAGGAAGCGTACGGCAGGAGTGGAGCGGGTTCTTCGCCTTCTCCATCTTGGAGAGGACACTCGGGGGCCCGCCTCAAGGGTTCGCTACGCCCGCTAACGCCGCCCTTGACCCCTCCCCCCGAGCGCCCTCAAAGGCAGTCTTCCAAGAAGACCAAGCGCTTTCGCGAAGTGTCGTGGGAACTAGAGTCTCTTTATTGAGTCCCTGGAGTGCACGAAACCCGCATTTCACGCGGTCGGGAGGGCCTTGACAGCCCGGATTCTCCGGTTTCCCCTGGTACAGTTTTCCGGGGCGGGTCAGAATTGACAGCTCACGAACGAATTACTTCCACTTTATTACCGTGCGACACGATCAATAACTTTCGGCGGCTGAAGCCAATGTTATAATCAAGCGGGAAATGTTGCGGTTCCACTCCAGACGATCCTCCGGAAGGGATGAATGGCTTCCAAGAAGAAGACGAAGTTTTCCACCAACGCAACTCTATTCAAACGACTGAAAGACAAGACGGCGGAAGTGGGCATCATCGGAATGGGCTACGTCGGCCTGCCGTTGGCACTCAGCTTTGCGCGCGCCGGGTTCAAAGTCACGGGCTTCGATGTCGATACCCAAAAAGTTCAGAAACTCCAGCGACGCGAGACGTACATCCGTCACATTCCCTCCTCCGAAGTGGCCGAAGCAATCCTCCAGCGCGACCTACGGGTGACCGACGATTTTCGCCGCCTGCGCGACATGGATGCGATTCTGATCTGCGTGCCCACGCCGCTCGATGAGCACCGCGAGCCGGATATGTCCTTTGTCCGCAGCACGGCGGAATCGATTGGCGCGGCGCTGCGGCCCGATCAGCTGGTTGTCCTGGAAAGCACGACCTATCCGGGGACGACCGAGGAGATTATCTTGGGAACGCTGGCGAAGTCCGGCTTGCGTTGTCCGGTTGCTCCCTACTCCGTTCGCGGGCCGAAAATCGACTACGACACGGACCTTCAGGCCGATTTTCTCATGGCTTTTTCCCCGGAGCGCGAGGATCCCGGAAACAAGAATTTCAAGACTTACCAGGTCCCCAAGGTCATCGGCGGAGTGAACGGCCCGAGCGCGCGTGCGGCTCAAATCCTTTACGCCCAGGTGTTCGACAAGATTGTGCCGGTTTCTTCCACGCGCGCGGCGGAGATGACCAAACTTCTCGAAAATATTTACCGCGCCGTGAACATCGCGCTCGTCAATGAGCTCAAGTGCCTATGCCTTCGAATGGGCATCGACATCTGGGAGGTGATTGAGGCCGCCAAGACCAAGCCGTTTGGATTTACCCCCTTTTATCCCGGGCCCGGTCTCGGCGGCCATTGCATCCCGATCGATCCGTTCTATTTGACCTGGAAGGCGCGCGAGTACGATTTTCCCACGCGCTTCATTGAACTCGCGGGTGAAGTGAATACAGGCATGCCGGAATTTATCGTGAGCGCGGTGGCCGAGGCTTTTAATGCTCGAAAGCGCTGCCTGCAGGATTCGAAGATTCTGATCTTGGGCGTCGCCTACAAGAAAGACGTGGATGACCTGCGCGAGTCGCCTTCGTTGCGTATCATGCAACTGCTCCAAGCACGGGGCGCCCGGGTCGAATACAACGACCCGTTCTTTCCCACTCTCCCCAAGACGCGACACTATGATTTCGGTCTGTCGTCGGTGGCGTTGACGCCGGAGAGGCTGGCCCGTTACGACGCCGTGCTGGTCGCGACTGACCACTCGGCCTATGATTATCGGGACATCGTCCGCCACTCGCGCTTGGTGATCGATACACGTAACGTCACGCGGAACCTTACCGAAAACCGCGAAAAAATCGTTTTATGCTGAGGGTTCACGCCCCACTGTTATTGCCCGCCGGAGGTCTTCATTCGAACCATTCCCGTCGTCCGAGTACAGCTTGATGAAGAAGAGATACGAGCTGTTGTCAGGGTTCTGCGCTCCGGCCACCTGCGCGCGGGCCGCCTTGTCGAGGAATTTGAAGCGCGATTTGCACGGGCCGTGGGCGCGCGCTACGCGATTGCCGTCAACTCCGGAACCGCCGCGCTGCAACTTGCCTATCAGGAATTTCTCAAGCCTGGGGACGAGATCATTGTCCCGGACTTCACCTTCCCAGCCACGGCCTCTATGGCGATTGCCGCGGGCGCGAGCCCGGTGCTGGCGGACGTGGCGCCGGTGAGTTGCACACTTGATCCCGCGAGCGTCGAAAAGGTGATTACGCACCGCACTCGCGCCATAGCACCGGTGCACCTTTACGGACAGCCTGCTGATACCGCGGGGTTGGCTCGGCTCGCCCGCAAGCACCGCCTGCGCATCATCTGGGACGCGGCGCAGGCGCACGGCGCGATTTCAAATGGACGCGATATTGGCTCTCTTCCTGACGTGGCCTGCTTTTCCTTCTATCCCACCAAGAACCTGACCACCGGCGAAGGCGGAATGCTGACAACTTCCAACAAGGCGCTTGCGGCCCAGTTGCGACTGGCGCGCTCTCACGGTGAATCCAGCCGCTACCTACACACGCGCCTCGGATACAACTACCGCATGACGGACATTGCGGCCGCGATCGGAATCGGCCAGCTTCGAAAACTACCGGCATTTCTTCGGGCCCGGCGACGCAACGCGGCCATTCTTTCCAAAGGCCTGGCGGGAATCCCTGGATTGGTTCTCCCCCAGACCCCGGGCGGCGATCGTCATGCCTACTGTCTGTACACCGTCTGCGTGAATTCGCGCGTGCTGGGCATTTCGCGCGACGAACTCCAAGAATCGCTCGCAGCTCAAGGTATCGAGTCTTCCGTTCACTATCCGCGAGCGCTTCACCAGCAACCCATATTTAGGCATCTCGGCGCCGACCGCGATTTCCCCGTCAGCACCAGCCTGGCCCTGAGCGTTCTCTCGCTGCCGGTCCATCCTGCCCTGAGTAACGATGACCTGCAGCGGATCATTCGAGCCGTTCGAGAAGCGGTTGGTGCATGAGACACTCCCTGAAGAGAAACATACCCGCCAAGCAGACTGATAGACCGCGTTGAGATCTCATTCATCGAGGAGAAAGTTACGATGAAAGAAATCGATCTGCCGCGCGCAGCTGACGGGCGACTTGGGAAGGAGAAGTGCCTCCCACGGTGTTCCGTCTCGAAACGCTTCTTTCCGGGGAGGCGGCCGCAGCACGGAGTCTTATGCTCCACCGCGGGATGAATTTGCGCGCCTGCGAATCGGTAAGCTCGGAGAGGGTCATCCTCTGAAATTCGCAATAGCGGACGAGTTTCCCGACCTGCTTATGAGCCTGGGAGAAGGGAACTCCCAGCCGCACGAGCTCGTCGGCGACGTCCGTCGCAGTCAGAAATCCGAGTGCCGTGATCTCCTTCATCCGCGCTTCATCTATCCGCAGCGTGGCAACGACACGCGCCGCGATCTTGACCGAATCGCGCGTTGTGTCGAGCGCGTCAAACAACCCCGCTTTATCCTCCTGCATATCGCGGTTGTAGGCGAGCGGAAGGCCCTTGAGCAGCGCGATCGAGGATGTCAAGCGGCCCAGGACTCTTGCCGCTTTGCCGCGGATGAGTTCGAGCGAATCGGGATTCTTCTTCTGCGGCATCAGGCTCGATCCGGTCGAGTAGGCGTCGCCCAGCGTGACGAAGCCGAAGGCGGGCGATGAATAGATAATCCAGTCTTCCGCCAGGCGGCTCAGGTGTGTCATGACCAGGGCGCAAGCGGCGATCGCCTCGCAGACGAAGTCGCGGTCGGAAGTCACATCGAGACTGTTGCGTGCCACCCGCGCAAAGCCAAGCGCGCGGGCGAGGCGCATACGGTCGACCCGAAACGTCGTGCCCGCGAGCGCTCCGGCGCCCATGGGAAGTTCATCGGCGCGCGCGCGGCAATCGTCGAAGCGTCCCAAATCGCGTGCGAACATTTCGAAATAGGCGAGCAGGTAATGTGCAAACAATATAGGTTGCGCAGGTTGCAGGTGGGTATAACCTGGCATAATGGCGTGATCGTGGCGCTTGGCCAGAGCGACCAGATTCCTGAGCAAATCCCTTATCCCAGATTTGAGATTGGAAATTTCAGATTTAAGGTAAAGGCGCGTTTCGGTTGCCACCAGGTCGTTGCGGCTGCGCCCGGTGCGGAGTTTCCCCGCCAGCGGGCCGACTTCGCGCTCCAGGCGTTGCTCGACCCAGGTGTGGACGTCCTCGGCCGCCTGTCCCGCCGCCCAGCGAGGACGGCTTTTGACGTAACGCCCGATCGCATCGAGGCCACGCGACAGGCTGCGCACTTCGCCTGCCTGAAGCACGCGGGCCCTTCCGAGCTCCTGCACCCAGGCGCGATTGACGGCGAGATCGCAGGCGATCAAGCGCTGGTCGACGGAGAAGGATTCCGAGAATCTCTCAAAATCCGGATCGCGGTCTCGAGAGAACCGCCCGCCCCAGAGCTTCATTCTCTTCTCCTGCCGCGATGCCTGGCCTGGCTGGCCGCGGCGCGTTTTGCCGCGGCGATGCGCACCGGCAACCCCGTGATGTTGATGAAGCCTTCGGCGTCCTTTTGATCGTAGTCCGCGCCCATGGTGAATCCGCCGATGCTGGTATCATAAAGAGAGTGTGGTGAGTGCCGGTCCAGCACGCGGACATTGCCGCGAAACAGGCCTAGCGTGACGGTGCCCGTCACGTGTTGCTGCGTCACCGCAACGAAACCGTCCAGGGCCTCGCGCAGCGGCGTAAACCATAGCCCGAAGTAAACCAGCTCGGCGTAACGCAGCGCTACGTGCTGCTTGTAATGGAACGTCTCGCGGTCGAGGGCCAGCGTCTCCAGTTCGTGGTGCGCCGCGTGCAGAAGTGTTCCGGCCGGAGTTTCGTAGGCGCCGTGCGACTTCATGCCCACGAAACGATTCTCTACCAGGTCGGTGCGGCCCACGCCATTGGCGCCGGCGATTTCGTTGAGCGCTGCAACCAAGTCGACGGGCTTGAGATTCTTTCCGTCGACCGACACGGGGATTCCCGACTTGAAACTAATCTCGACCGTCGTCTCGCGATTTGGGGCGCGTTTGGGATCGCATGTGAGCTTCCAGGCCGTATCCGGCGGCTCACCCAGTTTGGTTTCAAGCGGCCCGCCCTCATGGCTCAGGTGCCAGATGTTCTGGTCGCGGCTGTAGGGCTCCTCTTTCGTGACCGGGATCGGGACGTTGTGGGCGCGTGCGTAGTCGATGGCATCTTCGCGCGACTTGATCGACCACTCCCGCCAGGGCGCGATGACCTTCAGGCGCGGCGCGAGCGCCTTATAGGCCATCTCGAAGCGCACTTGGTCGTTGCCCTTCCCAGTGCAGCCGTGCGCGACCGCGTCCGCCCCAACGCGCAGGGCGACCTCCACCTGGGCCTTGGCCAGCACCGGCCGGGCCAACGACGTGCCGAGCAGGTATTTGCCCTCGTAGACCGCGCCTGCTTGCAGCGCCTTCCAAACGTAGTCGATGATGAACTCCCGTCGCAGGTCCTGGACGAAAACCCGCGAGGCGCCAGTCGCCAGTGCCTTCGCCCGCACGGCTTCGTAGTCATCTCCCTGGCCGACGTCCCCCACCATGGCGATGACCTCACAACCGTAATT
>JACQNR010000274.1 GCA_016202975.1 Acidobacteriota bacterium | reverse complement strand
CATTGATGCCGCCCTTGGCGCCGCCGAATGGAATGTTGACGAGCGCGGTCTTCCAGGTCATCGCTGAGGCGAGGGCGCGAACCTCGTTGAGGTCGGTCGAAGGATAGTAGCGAATGCCGCCCTTGGCCGGACCGCGCACGCCGCTGTGCTGCACGCGGTAGCCGACGTAGACGCGCAGCGACCCGTCGTCCATCCGCAGGGGGATTTCCACGCGCAACTCACGGAAGGGAGTGCTGAGCAGCGTTCTCATCTGGCTGTCGAGCCCCAGACGCAGGGCCGCCTTGTTGACGCAGCGTTCGACGATGGCGCGCGGATCGTCCCGAACAGGTGCTGCGGCATCGTCCATGCTTGACCTCCCGTGCACGAGACTGGCGAGGATATCCTGCGGACGGGCTTGTCCGTTCGGCATGCAAACTCTTCAAGCGTAAATGCCGCGCAGCTTGATGCTGAATGCCGTGCGGTCAATCGCCAGCATATACGCGGCGATGCGATGACTGACGCGCTTCTTCGCGGCGTAATCGATCACCGCGTGGAACGCCGCAACGATGATTCGCTGCAGGCGCTCGTCCACCATGCTCTCGGGCCAGAAATAGCCCTGCCGGTCCTGCACCCATTCGAAATACGAAACGGTGACGCCCCCTGCGTTGGCGAGGATATCGGGAATGATGAAGACCCCGCGGTCGATCAGAATGGCGTCGGCGGCCGGCGTGGTGGGAGCGTCCGCACCCTCGACGATGACGCGCGCCCGAATGCGCCCCGCGTTGCGATGAGTGATGACGTTCTCAACGGCGGCGGGCAGAAGCACGTCGCAGTCCTGTTCCAGAATTTCCTGGCTGCTGATGCTCTCGCCGCCGGGGAAACCCTTTACCGTTCCTGCGTCGCGCGCGTAATCGGACAAGCTGGGAATATCGAGTCCGCGTCCGTTGAAGACGCCGCCCTGACTGTCGGCAACGCCCGTGACCTTATAGCCCGCCTCGGACATCAGACGGGCCGCGCTCGCCCCTACGTTGCCGAAACCCTGAATAATGACGCGCGTCGCGTGGCGTTTCCATCCGAGCCGCTCCAGTGCTTCGTCGCAGACCAAAGTGCAGCCGCGCCCGGTCGCTTCGCGGTGTCCGCGCGAGCCGCCGAGGTCGAGCGGTTTGCCCGTCACGCTCGCCGTCACCGTGTGCCGCGCGTGCATCGAGTAGGTGTCCATGATCCACGCCATGGTCTGCTCGTCGGTGTTGAGGTCGGCCTCCGGAACGTCCCGGTCCGGCCCCAGGTAGTCCAGGATTTCCGCCGTGTAACGTCGCGTGATGCGCTCCAGTTCGCCCCGGGAAAGGTTCTTGGGGTCGCACACCACGCCCCCCATGGCCCCGCCGAAGGGGATATCGACGAGCGCGCACTTCCAAGTCATTTCGGCGGCGAGCCCGCGGATTTCATCCAGGGTGACGACCGGCGAGAAGCGCACCCCTCCCTTGCACGGCCCGCGTCCCGTGCTGTGCTGGACACGATACCCATCGAACATTTCCAGCTTGCCGTTGTCCAATTGCACGGGGATGTGGACGATGATTTCGCGCTCGGTCGTGCGCAGATACTTGACAAGGCCCGGGTCGATGTCCAGCATGCGGACGGCGGCATCAAATCGCGCCGCCATCGCTTCGTAAACGCTAAGTTCTTTCTCCGCAGTATCCACGCTCGAGCACCGCTCCGGGCTGACGCAGGAATCGTGACTTCGTCGAGAGTATATCAGATGGGCAAACGTGTCTCCAGATGGAGAGGAAGTGTAGAGGGTCGTCTAGTCCAGGACTCAGCCAGGGGGCTTCAGGTCCATGATGACAGCCTTAGTCTATGGCATCCACAGTTCAGGCAATCAATGAACCGGTTCCGGCAGGGCGGGGACATGCTCACTGACGCGCGGGTTCTGTTGCATGCGGTAGAGGTGGTTGAGCGGCATCCGGCCGGGGCCGACGGCATAGGCCTTGCGGATGGCTTCCGTGACATACGCCTTGGCGAACACGATGGATTCGCGGAGGGTGCGGCCGTGGGCAAGGTGGGCCGCGATAGCCGATGTGTATGTGCAGCCCGTCCCGTGCGTGTTGTCGGGCTTGATGCGGTCGCCCACGAACGTTTCAATTCCCGACCCATCGTGGAAAACGTCGATGGCTTTGTCGAGATTCCCGCCCGTGACCACGACTGCCGGCGCTCCGATTTCAACCAGCTTTTGAGCCGCAGCCTTCATGCCCTCGACGTTTTCGACCTTCAGGCCGCTAAGAGCGGCGGCTTCGTCCAGGTTGGGCGTAATGACTCGGACGCGGCGCAGGAGGTTCTCGCGCAAATAGGCTGCACCTTCCTCATCGAGGAGCCGCATCCCGCTCGTCGCACGAATCACGGGATCGAGCACAGCGGGAATGTTTGAATGGGCGGACAGGATTTCCCCCACCGCTTCGGCGTTGGCGCGATTCGCGAGCATTCCGATCTTGATGGCCTTGACCTGGCCGTCCGCAAGCAGATTTTCGGTGGTTTTCCTGAGCACCGAAGCATCCATGGGGTGGATCGACGCAACGCCCTGCGTATTCTGGACGGTTAGCGCCGTGATGGCTGCGATACCGTAGCAGTTCTCGGCGGCAAGCGTCTTCAGGTCCGCGGTAATGCCCGCGCCGCTGGAAGGATCAAACCCGCCAATACACAGAACGACCGGGGGAGTCGGAGCACCGTGCGAATTCATCGATGTCGTTGCGTCGAAGGCTCTCAAGCAACTCTGCAGCGATTATAGAAGCGCCGCGAGTGATGTCAATATGGAATTCGGCTTAAGGCTGGGGAACGCCGCCCGTTCCGTCGACCCGGATGGTGATTTGAGAGTCGATTTGCAGGCTCAACGGTCCGTTCACGCGAAGCTTCTTGCCCACCGCCTTGGGCATCTCCGCCTTGAGCGTCTGATGGATCGTTGACTGATTCTGGAGAACGCGGCCGTCGTCGAGCGCGACGGTGAGGCGTCCCTGCCCTTCCCCCCGAATGCTGATCTCGAGCCCCATCCCTTGCGCCTGAAGATGGGCCCAGGCCGCGTCGCTCTGCACGCTTTCCGCGGAGGGTTTCAGGAGATTGGTGAAGCGAGTTTCCACGATCGCCGCCTTGATCTTGCCGACTCGGGTCTTTCCGACCAGGCGCAGAATATTTTCTCCTTCCATGGTGTAAGGAAAGGCCTCGGTAGGAGGGGCATTCAGACTCAGTTTCCATTCTTCGCCGTCCTTCAGGGGATGGTCGGGATAAAGCGCGCCGCCGCCCATCTGCTCGAGAAAAACTCGCAGCGTCTGCTTGGCCGCCTCCTGCATGGGGAGATCGAGCTCGTTCAACGCAGCCTCTGCCCCGCCGAATGCCAGAAGACGCCCTGTGCGGTCATAGCGCGCCGTCAGTGTTTGCCCGTTAAGTTGATGGGTGAATTCTTCCTGTGCCGTCTTCGCAGCCTTCCGGATATCCTCGGGGAGCGATTCATCGAGCTGGGTATCGAATTCAAACCGGTCAAAGCGGTTCTCAACTTCCGCCACACCGCTCGAGTCAATAGAGCGGACGGTGATGGTGTTTTGCTGGCGGGCTGCGATTGACTTCGGCGTCGGTGGCAGAAGCGCTTTGAGGCCCTCGGGATTGGAGCTTACACTGACCTCGGTTTTCACTGCCGTCTGATAGACCAGCTGCTGGCCGGGACGAAACCTGCGAACGAGCCGCGTCTTCCCCCAGCCCGTTGCCGGGAAAACAACAAGAAGCCCGAGCCCCATGAGCGCGCAGGCACGAATCGCGGAGAAGCGGGGCTGGAGAAAGTTCGGATGGATTCTGAATTTCATCAATGGCCTCTTCGACGATCCTACCCGGAGGTTAGGAATGGGGGGGGCCCCGACTGGAATTTCTTGAGGCACTCCGGGGAGCAGAAGTGCAGCATCTTCCCATCGCGTT
>JACQNR010000270.1 GCA_016202975.1 Acidobacteriota bacterium | reverse complement strand
GCAACGCCCCAACAGCCGCATCTAGAGTTCTGCATCCTACCACGGCTCGGAGCGCATTGCGAGAGCGACACGATCTTCTCGCCTCAGGCGGTCGCGGCCGGGGCCGTTCGCGCTTTCCTCTTGCCAAGCCAATGCGCCAGAACCGTGACGGAAACCAGAACAACCAGACCCGCCATCACGTAGGTTGCATATGCTCCCAACGAGCCTTCGAGCGGGAGCTCGCGCCGCAAGAATGGTGGCGCAGCCAGGGTTGCCGGAGAGTTCTCAACCAGATGTTCCACCTCGGGGAATGGTCCGGGGTCCGACATATAGTGGGCGAAATTTTGGGCGAAAGGCATGGAGGCAAGGTAGAGGCCGAGGCAGCCGACAAAGCAAAGAAGTACAACGTAGTTCTCGGCCACCGTCGCGAGCTCATAAATGCGCCCCTTCTTCTCTTTTCGAACCCAGCGTTTGCCGTTGACGTAGACAACACAGCCGAACGTCAATATTCCAAACACCCACGTCAGGGAGGCGGAGAAATTTATCAAGACCACCGACCAGGCACGATTGGCGGTGTGTACGAGCGGGTTCTTGGTCTCCAGGTCGAGGGTCTTTCTGATCTGCAGACGCGCGTATTCCACTTGCGCTGCCTCGTCGGGCTTGCCGGCCTTCTTCAGGGCTGGAACGAGTTTCTCATAAGCAATCAGTTGAAGCGCAATCCCCACAAGATCCTCGATTTTCAGTTGGCTTTGCAAGTGCAGCCGCTCCCCGAAACGCGCGGCCTGCCGATATAAGCTCAAGGCCCTGTCCATCTGTCCGGCAGCCTCCGCATTAGCTCCCTTCTCCAGCACTAGCAGGTTCGTGTAGTCTCGCATGGGAAGCAGATTGGGAACCCTCATACTACTCATCAGGGAGGCCGCGATAACCGGATGGTCCCACCCCTGCTTGCGCAGGATCTTCCGCTGCAACAGAAAGCGGCGCACCGTGTAAGAGTCGTAGCGCGGCTGGGCAAAGGCGCTTTCCATGTCTTTCTGCCACTCCAGTTGTCTGGAAAGGAATACCTCGATCTTCGACCGGTCCGTGCCGGCCGCGGCCCATCCTTCCCCACGCTTGTACCCGATGATGGCTGCGCGCAGCGCGTGTGGCGCAGCGTTCGATGGGTCCCACGCTTGCAGCTTCTCAACCCTTGCAAGCAACAGGCTCCGAGTCGGCTCCTTCTCGCAGTCGTCCATGTAGCGAATAACTATGAAGTAGTGCATCCATGTCAGGCTGGGATCATTTGTCACGGCGCGATCCAGCAGACGAAAAGCATCCTCACGCATGTCCCTCGGCAAGTGCTCCGCCGCGAATGCCATGAACTCGTAATCGCGCGTCTTTTCGGCCTCGTTGGCCATACGGCGGAGTTCATCGGGGGTGGCGTAGCGCTCCAACGTGTAGAATCGCCTCAGGATCCTCCCGGTCCCCAGCCTGAGCAACCAGAGACGCCACGGAGAGACCTTGAAATACGCGTATGATTGTTCCATCATCCCGACGTCCTCCAAGGCCTCAAAACCCCCCGTCCAGCCCCAAGGGAGCAGCGCGACGAGCGGGGTTTCAAGCGCGCGTCTGAAATCCCGGAGACAAAAGAAAGCCAATGAGAGCACGACGAAAAACCACGTCATGAAACGGGTGCGGCGCATGTCCCCTCCAGGGATAGTCAATGAACTAACATCAGGTGGCGGGCAGACTACTACTGTCGGCCAGCCCCGTCAAATGCCCGGTGACGTGTGCCGCGGGCGGGTGGGAAACACAAAGGCTGGTTGCCAGCGCTGACCGCGTGTTAGACTCTGCCCATCCCCAACAGGAGGTTTTCCATGACCAAGGAAAGTCTTTCAAGGCGAAGATTCCTTCGCAACGTGTCGGCGGGTTCGGCAGGCGCAGCTCTAATGACGGCGGTTGCGTCCGAAGCCGCCACCGAGGTTCCCTACCCCCTGACCGTGGAATCGTACCCGCTCTCCGCACCGAGTCAGGGAGTAACCATCGACCGCCTCAAGATTCTCACGCGCGAAGGCCTCTCAGCGGCCGATCAGGAAAAGATCCGAGGTGTCTCGCGAGGAATCGACTTGACCGTCTTCTCCTCTGGCGCGGGCTTCAGCAGCCGCGTCGCCGAGGCTCAGGTGATCTATGGACAGTTCTCGCGTGAGGACTTGAAGGCCGCCCGCGAATTGCGCTGGATTCAATATACGGCGGCGGGAGTCGAGCGGATTCTCCATCCGGAACTGGTGGAGAGCCCTGTGGTGCTCACCAACATGCAGCGCGTCTATGCCCCGTCGATTTCCGAAACGGCCATCGGACTGCTCATCGCGCTGGCGCACGGCATTAACCGATATTCGGTGCAGACACGGGACCGGCAGTGGAAACCGCTGGACGGCTTTCGCGACGTGAGCGGCATGACCATGGGCATCGTCGGCCTGGGCGGTATCGGCTCGGAGATCGCCCGCCGCGCCCACTTCGGGTTTGGAATCAATGTCCTCGCCGTGGACCCCAAACCACTGCCCAGGCCCGAATTCGTCGCGGAACTACACCCGGTCGAGTGGCTGCCACAGATGGCGCCGCAAGTCGACGTGCTCGTCTCTGCGGCCCCACACACGCCCCAATCGGAGAATATGTTCAATGAATCGGTTTTCCGCGCCATGAAGCGGGACGCCTACTTCATCAACATGTCGCGTGGAAAGCTGGTGGATACTCCGGCATTGGTGCGGGCGCTCAAGGAGGGCTGGATCGCGGGCGCCGGGCTCGACGTGGCCTACAAGGAGCCATTGCCTTCGGACGAGCCTCTCTGGACCGCAGGCAACGTCATCATCACGTGCCACACTTCAGGGAGGACGCCGCGCTCTGACGCCGGGCGCATCGCCCTGTTGACGGAGAATCTCCAGCGCTACATGAACGGTCTGCCGCTTCTGAACGTGGTAGATAAGAAACGGGGGTACTGAGGTCGAACCTGGTTGCACATACTGAGACCCAATGGGACGCGGCGAGCTGGGCCTCCTGCACTCGGCGCAGGAAGATCATATATGGAGTACACTTCTGCCTGAGTCAGATATCTTCAGCCCATGGCCACTCAGAATCTGAACATATGTAGTCAGAATCCCATCAAGGGTTTCTGAAAACCTCGAAGAGGCCGCACGGGTGAATTCGACCAGTTCATCGATCGTATATTCAGGCTCATCTCCGCCCCCAACAGTAAGCTCATGCCCCTTGCCCTTTTCAGTCTCAAACTCTTTCCAGCTGGTCCCCCTCATAAAGACAAGCCCGTACCCTGAGACCATCGGAGGCTGGTGATGAACCCATCTGTTCCGCACATCCATTACCTTTTTCCATTCGGGCGATTGACCGAGGGTGGCGACCAAGGTCGAAACCCGGTGGTCCGACATATTCTGCTGGAGCGTCTTCGCTACAAGCGATTGGAGGCTGCAGCGCTTCTTTTCTGCATCGCGCTCGATCTTGTCAAAGTCTAGTTCAAGAAGATGGATGATCGCGTTGGCTAAATGTTCACCCGCAGCGTAAAGACGCAGGGCGACGTCGCATGCATAAAAGCGACCGAAGAAAACAGCTGCATACTCGTTTGGTGCGTCTGGGCTTTTCACTCTGTGCCAGACTAGGCGGACGTATGCTTCTTCAAGTGCAAAACGTGCTTCGTTGAGGACAGTCGCGGTGTCGTTCAAGCAGGGAGCTGCGAGTGGAACTCGATCTCCCGGCTCGAACGGAAAGGCGACGACATCGGGATTTATTGGGAGAATCCTGCGCCATAGGCTTTCCGGATCAGGGAGTTTTGCCGAGATGCTGGCCTCGGTCTCGTCGTCGAATCGGGGCCGCATGAGACCTCCTGTCATCCCAACCCGGCAAAGCTGGTAGCCACGACATCTCTGTCACGCCGTGGGCTGGCAACGTCGCGTCCTTCAAAAGGCCCACGGCACAGAATTCGTGCCGTGGCTACTCGCTGCGGCTTAAGGGAAGCACTAACTGGCTGCCGAGCCTTCGGGATGTGCCGCGACTTTCTGGCGCTGGTCGCGAAGGACGGCCTTGCGGCT
>JACQNR010000277.1 GCA_016202975.1 Acidobacteriota bacterium | reverse complement strand
GATGAGGCTGGGCAGGCAAGCGGAAGCCGACGCCGCCTTCGGAAAAGCACGCGAGCTTGATCCCAGCCTTCCTCCCCCACCGCGATGACGCCACTGTGGCGCCGCCCAGAGCGGGTAGCCCAGGGTTCGGACGTTTCGAACTCTGCGGTTCATTCCTCTAATGTCGGGCGAGCGGTTTCACCGCGACCTCTTTGAAATAGATGCCCGAATCGCTCTTGTCTTCGCGCGGGTGATTTTGCAGGCCAATGTAACCGGCTTTGGGACGGCGGCCGCGCTGCGGCTCCCAGTCGTGCTTACGCTCCTCCGCCGGCTGGCCTTCCGTGTAATCGGTTACCTTCTGGCCGTTCAGCGTGACGATGGTTCGCAGGCCATCGAGCGTAATCTCCATGGTGTTCCATTCGCCCGATGCATTTGAGGCGCGCGCCAGCGCTTTGGTCAGCGAATACAGAACGCCGGTGCAGTGGTAATCGTCGCCCGCGTCGTAAACCTGGACCTCGTAACCGTAGTAAACGGGCATCCACTCTTCGCGCGGCTCGATGGGAATGCGGATGAAGACGCCGGAATTATCGTCCGGTCGGGTCGTTTTGTAGACGATGCGGATGACGGCGTTTGCGATCGGTTTCTCTTTCCAGTAGAGCAGTCCCATGCCGCCCACGGGCTTGAGCATCCCCTTCTCGACGACAAAATTGCCGGGGCCGACTTGCTGCCAGCCAGTTAGGTCTTTTCCATTGAAGAGCTGCTTCCACCCTTTCTCCTGGGCGGTCGCTGGCATAGCGGCAAAAATGAAGAGGGCACAAATCCAACCAAATCGTTTCAGCATCGAACACCTCATCAAGTAGGATGGCCCGCATTCTATCGAATCCCCGGGCCGGAATCGAGCTCCAGCGGATATTCCCGAACTCCGGTGCGCCACGACTTTTGTTTTTGGCGCGGCTGGCATAGGATGGCTGCTTCCTCGCGAAGGTTTGGGAGAGGCCGACCGATGAGCGCGCAGAAACCGCAAGACCGATACGCCGCATGGCTGCACTACGTGAACGAGCACGTGCGGTTGCTCGAGTCGGGGAAAAGCATCTTGCCGGGGCCTACTTCAGAGCCGCGACCAGCTACAACTTCCGCCGCATCAGGACGACCTTTGCAAGTTGTCCTGTGCTCGCCGCACCCTGACGACGAAGCCCTGACGGGGGCGCTACCCCTGCGCTTGCGGCTGGAGCTGGGCGCAACGGTTACGAATTGCGCCATCACCTTGGGGAGCGACGTCGCACGCAGGGAAGGGCGATTGCGCGAGCTTGAGTCCGCGTGCCGAGTCTTGGACTTTGGATTGGCGATTCCCCGGGATCCGGGTGGGTTTGAATCGGTCAACGTCAAGACTCGAACCGAGCAGCCTGAGGCGTGGGCCGCCATGGTGCGGACGCTTTTGAATACGTTCGAACGCCTCCAGCCGGACGCGGTCTTCGCTCCTCACGCGGAGGACTGGCACCCGGCCCACGTGGGCACTCACTTTTTGGCGATCGATGCTTTGGCGGAATTCATTTCCCGCACCGGGCGCGGGGCAATCCCCTTGATCGAAACTTCCTACTGGCATGAGCACGCGCAGCCGAACCTGATGGTGGGTGTGTCGCCCGAACGGGTGGCAACGCTCGTGATGGCCACCGCGGAGCATTCCGGCGAGATTTCGCGCAACCCCTACCACTTGCGGCTACCCAGCCGGATGATCGAAAACGTGCGGCGCGGCGCGGAAACCATCGGGGGCGCGGGCGGCGCGGCCCCGGATTTCCCCTTTGCGGAACTCTACCGAGTGACGTTCGTGAATGGGACGGGGCAGCGCCCGCCCCGCGTCGGAGGGCTGATCAGCGGTCCCGCTGAGAAGTTTGATTGGGCTGCGGTGCTCGACCAGTTCCGCCCGCCGGAACTCTAGCAGCGGCCCTGCAAGGCAGAACCTCCTGCCAATTGTCGCTCATTCGTTCAGTGACGAAGCGGCGCTGCTCTGCCACTGCTAAATTCTCGAGGCAGTCCCCGCGGCTCTGCCCGGGAGGCGGTAGGAGTTTTACAGTTCAGGAAGTGTGGATTTCGTTGGGACCCCTCACCCGGCTCGCTCCGCGCGCCACCCTCTCCCCGAGGAAGAGGGCAGGAAGCAAAGTTGAACAACAGCTCTTTCCCTACGGGAGGGGGCAGGGAGCTGAGTTGGCTTACGGCCTTCTCCATACGGGAGAGGGTGTCCCGACGCGTCGGGACGTGGGAGAGCCTGCCCGTGGATCAGCTTGTAGGGGCACGGCGCGCAGTGCCCTTGTGTCTGCGCTAAATGTTGGATTTATCGTTTTGCCAAGTACTTTACGCCCTTGATCTTGGCGAAGTCGGCGTCCCGCGTCCAAAGGACTGCCCCATAGGCTCGGGCTGTGGCGAGGATGACGCTGTCGGCCAGGGGAAGTTTATTGTCGAGGCTTATCTTTGCAGAGCTCAGAGCGAGCGCCCGGTCCAGGTCTACAATCTTTCCTTGCTGCATCTGCGCGGCCACGCGCAGCGCCGTTCCTTCGCCCCTCTGCTGTAAAACTCGCTTGAAGACTTCGAGGATGCAAATGGTGGGCACGAGCAACTTTTCGGTCTCTTCGATCGCGCGGGAGAAGAATGCGGCATTCGGGCCGTTCGCGAAGTACTCAAGCCATGCCGACGAGTCCACCAGGTTCATACGCGGTCCTTATCGCGCTCAACCGTGGTGTCGATGCCTTTCAGAAACCCTCGCATCTGCTTCATGGGCTTGAGCGGGATGAATTCCACCCGGTCCTCGTAGGCCACGACCTGCACTGTTTGACCGGCGCGGATTCCCAGTGACTCCCTGACTTCCCTTGGAATCACCACCTGAAATTTGGGCGAAACTTTCACGGTTGACATACGATTATCCTAACGATAAGAGTAT
>JACQNR010000263.1 GCA_016202975.1 Acidobacteriota bacterium | reverse complement strand
TCTGGAAACTGCGGCTCGCCAGTTGCGAACTGACCAATCTGGAGAGGCGCGTTCTCGGCATCGCGCGCGAAGGCGATGTGGACGGAGCCGACATCCCGAAGATCTATTTTGATTACCTGCGCAGCGGCCAGGCCGAATCGCTTCAGCCGGTCTTCTACCACAATGCGCTCGATATCGTAACCCTCGCGGCGCTGGGCGTCGAAATGGCACGCATTCTGCGCGAGGAGGATGGAGCCCTGGACTCCAGTCTGGACCTTTTCAGCTTGAGCCGCATTCTGGAGCGTGCCCGCGCGGGCGATCGCGCCGTGGCGGCCTGCCGTGAGGCTCTGAAGCAGGGCCTGCCGCTGAACGTGGAATCGCAGGCGCTATGGCAGCTCGCCGCCCAGCACAAGCGAAGGCGGGAACACCCGCAGGCCGTGGAACTCTGGACCGAACTCTCCCGGCGCGAGGAGCCACTCGCGGTGGATGCACTTGAAGAGTTGGCCATCCACTATGAACATCGGTGCCGCGATGCGGCAGGCGCAATGGCTTTTGCCACCGCGGCTCTTGCCCGCTTAGGCGGCACGAGCCAAACCACTTCGCGTTTCCGGCAGCTCACCAGGCGCCTGGATCGTCTTCGCAGGAAATCCTCAAGCGATTTGTGATCGCAAGTCCGGCCTGGGACTTCAGGTTCGACTTAGAGTCGGAGCGGGTCCGCGCAAGCGCACCTTTCCCTCCGAGGATGTTCTCGTTCACAATGATGGGTGACACTCTGGGTAGAGTGTCAGGATGCAGACCAAAGGGTTGGAAGTGCCCCGCTCCAGCTACCTGGAGCGGGGCGCGGGCGATCCCGTTCCCGATTCATTGCGTGCTGACGTGACGTTTGAAATCGTTCTCGAGCCGCTCTAAGCAGCCGGTAGTGAGGAATGTTCCCGCGCGTTGTGTGGCCGACCTGCTGGTCGGTGGGCGGGTCTCCTGGACGGTTGACTTTGGCCTTGGGGAATTTGATAATGGCTCACGGGATGCGACATTCAGCGCAACCAATCCAACCGCACCAAGACCCAATCTTATGAGCGAGGCTCAATGGCCGCCATAACCAACCATGTCCTGAAGACAACACAGCAATCACGCGAGGTCTTGCTGGCCGCATACCGCACGATGTATCTCTCGCGGCTGGTGGACGAAAAGGAGATTCAATTCAAGCGGCAAAACCGGGCCTATTTTCAAATCAATAGCGTCGGCCATGAAGCCATCGGCGCCGCCGTGGGGCTGCACATGAGGCCCGGGGTGGACTGGTTCTATCCCTACTACCGGGACCGCGCGTTCGTCCTGCAAATCGGCCAGACCCCCCTCGAGATGCTTTTGCAGGTGGTGGGCGCCAAATCCGACCCCATGTCGGGCGGACGCCAGATGCCTTCCCACTGGGGTTCGAAGGCCCTTCATATTGTTTCGCAGTCGAGCCCCACCGGGACCCAGGTCCTGCAGGCTGTGGGCGCCGCCGACGCCACGCTCTATTTCTCGGTCGTCCAGGAAGCGGCCCAACTCGCCTCGGGGTTCCAGGCGGACGAACTGGTTTACACTTCGCTGGGAGACGGCGCGACGAGTGAAGGGGAATTTTGGGAGTCGCTCAACTGGGCCTGCCTGCGCAAACTTCCTATTCTCTACGTCGTGCAGGACAACGGCTATGCAATTTCGGTCCCAGTGGATCATCAAACCGCGGGCGGGAGCATTTCCAAGCTCGTCAAGACTTTCCCGCACTTGCTGACTCTGGAATGCGACGGGACAGACTTCCCCGAAAGCCATGAATCGGCGCGCCAAGCCGTCGAGCATGTGCGCGCGCATCGCGGCCCCTCACTGATCCACGCCCACGTCGTACGCCCGTATTCCCATTCCATCTCCGACGACGAGAGAGTCTATAAGCCGGAAGAGATTCGCAAGCAGGAAGCCAAGCGCGATCCCGTACACCGCATGGAGAAGCTTCTGGTCAGTGAACGCATCATCAGTGAAAAGGAATTGAAAGAGATTCAGGCGGCGGCGGATGCGGAAGTTCGTTCGGCAGCCGACGAAGCACTAGCCGCGGAACCTCCCTCGCCCGAGACGGTCATGGACTATGTCTACTCCCCGGCGGTCGATCCCACCGGGGAGCACTTCGATCACCCCCCCAAGTTCCATGGTGATGAAAAGACCATGGTTGATCTCATCAATATGTGCCTGCGGGACGAGATGGCGCGCGATCCTCGGGTGGTGGTTTTCGGGGAAGACGTTGCCGATTGCAGCCACGCCGAGGACCTCGCGAAGTTAAAAGGCAAGGGCGGGGTTTTCAAAGTAACGCATGGGCTGCAGCGCAAATTTGGAAGCGCGCGCTGCTTCAACGTGCCCATCGCGGAGGCGAGTATCGTCGGCCGCGCCATCGGCATGGCGACGCGCGGCCTCAAGCCGGTCGTCGAAATTCAGTTCTTTGATTACATCTGGCCCGCGGTGATGCAAATCCGCGACGAGCTCACTAACCTGCGCTGGCGCTCGAACAACGCCTTCTCCTGCCCGCTGGTCATTCGTGCACCCATCGGAGGATATCTGGCGGGCGGAGCGATTTTTCACAGCCAATCGGGCGAGTCGATTTTCGCGCATTTTCCCGGGCTTCGCGTGGTGATGCCCTCGACCGCCCTCGACGCCAATGGATTGCTGCGCACTTCGATCCGGTGCGACGACCCGGTGCTCTTCCTTGAGCCCAAGCACCTCTACCGGCAGACTCACAATCGCAGCCCGTATCCCGGGCCGGACTATATGATTCCGTTCGGCAAGGCCAAGCTGGCGCGCGAAGGAACGGACCTCACCATCGTGACTTACGGGTCGCTCGTGGTGCGCTCCGTGCAGGCTGCCAAGATGCTGGAGGAGGAAGGCATTCAGGCGGAGGTCCTTGACCTGCGGTCGCTGAGCCCCTACGACTGGGACCTGATCGCGGCGTCGGTAAAGAAGACGAGCTGCGTGCTGGTTCTGCACGAAGATCACCTTTCCTGGGGTTTCGGCGCGGAGCTTGCGGCGCGGATCGCGGACGAGCTTTTTGAATTTCTCGATGCGCCCGTCAAGCGCCTCGCCGGCAAGGACGTCTTTGTTCCCTATCATCCCGTTCTGGAGGACGCGGTTCTCCCCCAACCGGCAGATATCATTCGAGCCGTGGAAGACTTGCTGCGGTATTGAGAAGCGAAAGGCCTTTGGCCTTGACCGGCACGAGCCTCGGCGCTAGGATGAAGCCGGCTGAAACCCTTGAAGGGCGGCGGGAAGGGCTGGCCTGCCAGCTACGCTCCCCTGCGCTGACCATTCGACATGAACCTAACTGGAACGGTGCAATCGATTCTTGAACGGAAGGGCAGACAGTTCTGGTCTGTCGGCCCTGACCAGTCTGTCTATGAAGCCATCGAGATCATGGCGAACAAAGGCGTCGGAGCGCTGCTCGTCATGTCCGGGGACGAGCTCATAGGGATTCTTTCCGAGCGCGACTACGCCCGCAAGGTCGTGCTGAAGGGAAGAAGCTCCAAGGAAACTGAAGTTCGCGAGATCATGTCAAGCCCAGTCTTTTCGGTCAATCCCCGTCAATCCGTGGAAGAGTGCATGGGATTCATGACCGAACGCCGCATCCGCCACCTGCCCGTCGTCGCAGAGGGCAAGGTCGCAGGGGTCATCTCCATCGGCGATCTGATCAAGTGGATTATTTCCGAGCAGAAAGAAACCATCCAGCAACTCGAGAACTACATCATCGGAAAATATCCGGGTTAAACCTCCTCCCAACTTCTCGAAGCCAACCACACCTTGCCCCTGGCTACGTCTTCATCGCGGCGAACAATCTATTCAAACTCTCCCGCGCGTCCCCGAACATCATCATGCATTTGGGGTCGTAATAGAGCTCGTTATCCACGCCGGCGAATCCCGGCCGCATGCTGCGCTTCAGCACGATGATGGACTGCGCTCGTTCCACGTCCAGAATCGGCATGCCGTAAAGCGGGCTGCTCTTGTTGTTTTTGGCGGCGGGATTGGTGACATCGTTCGCGCCCACCACCAGCGCCACGTCCGCCTGCGGAAAGTAGGGATTGATCTGTTCCATGTCGTAGAGCTGATCGTAGGGAACATTGGCCTCGGCGAGCAATACGTTCATGTGTCCCGGCATGCGGCCCGCCACCGGGTGGATGGCGTATTTCACATTGACGCCGCGCTTGATCAAAACTTTCGCCAGCTCGCTGACGCCGTGCTGTGCCTGCGCCACCGCCATACCATAGCCCGGGACGATCACCACCGAGCGAGCCGTCTCGAACAGGACAGCGGTCTCCTCCGGCGTGATCGTGCGCACCGACCCCTTGGCTTCGCCTTCCGCTCCGGCCTCCTCTTTTTCAATCTTGCCGAATGCTCCGAAAAGAACATTCGTCGCGGAGCGGTTCATGGCCCGGCACATCAAGATGGAGAGCAGAAAGCCCGAGGTGCCGTCGAGCGACCCGGTGATGATCTGGATCTTGTTCATCAGCACGAAGCCCATGGAAGCATCCGCGAGGCCGGCGTAGGAATTCAGTAGCGCGATGACCACAGGCATGTCGGCGGCCCCGATGGGCAAAACCAGCAAGAATCCAAATAGCAGAGCCAGTCCCACCATGAGTAAGAAGAGCCACGTGGCGCTGGGATTGAAGATCAGGAAAATCGCCAAAGCGACAATGCTGACGAGCAACGTGATGTTCGAGACGTTCTGTCCTTTGTAGGTCATTGGCGCACCGGGGAGCAACTCCTGGAGCTTCCCGGCGGCCATCAGGCTGCCCGTGAAGGTCAGGCCCCCGATGACGACCTCGAGCCCGATGGTCGTCATTTTTACCCCGCCCAATTGTCCGGCGTGACGCAGGTATTCGGAGACTCCAACCAGTGTGGCAGCCAGTGCCCCCAGCGAGTGCGAAAGCGCCGTGCGCTGCGGCACGGCGGTCATGGGAATCCGCAATCCCATGCCCCCGCCCACGACCGTGCCGATCAGGAGGCCGCCCACGATCCAGCGGTAGGTGACGATTTCGTGGTGGAAGAGCGTCCCGGCGATAGCCATCAGCATGCCGAATTCGGCGAGGAACATGCCTTTGCGCGCGTACTTGGGCGAACTCAGGCCTTTGAGCCCCATGATGAAGAGCGCGGCAGACAGAATGTAGGCATAGCTCAAGGCCCGCGAAGAGATCGCCTCAACCATGGAGGCGTGTGTCCCCGCCCCGGCTTCCCTGAACCAATAAACCACCAAGAGGAACACGATGACCAGGACCGGGAACGCGAGCAAGAGCTTGGGATTGAACTGGAAATGCGGGCGCTCGGCGCGCGACTCCTCTTCCTTCTTGAACATTTTGAGCATCCGGTCGGTAATGAGGAATCCTCCGACCACATTGGTCGAGGAACACGCCACGGCGATGAACCCGAACCAATTGCTGAGCGGGTCGTAGTTTGCTCCGGCGATCACCAGCGAACCGATGAGCGAGATGCCGGAGATGGCGTTCGTCGCCGACATGAGGGGGGTGTGGAGCAGGGGAGGAACGCGCGAGATGATGTGGTAGCCGAGAAATCCGGCCAACATGAAGATGTAGAGCCCGATCTCGAGTTCGCTGGTCATCGAATGAGGTTCCGCGAACTGTAGCGCCGGTCTATGACCGGCGGCTCTCTCTTGCCGACGGACCGGCGCTCATAGAGCGCCGCTACAGCCGCGCCTTGACGGCCTCGTTGCGGATTTCGCCCTGGTGTGTGACGAGCGGGCCGCGCGTCAGCTCGTCCTCAAAGTCAAGACGGACGCTTCCGTCCTTGAGGAGATGCCCGAGATAATTCGTCACTGTCCGGGCATACATTTCGCTGGCGTGATAAGGCATGCTGCTCGCCAGGTTGACCGGAGCGAGGATGGTCACACCGTGGCGCTGGATCTCCTTTCCTGCCTCGGTGAGAGCGCAGTTGCCGCCTTGTTCGGCCGCTAGGTCAACGATGATAGAGCCCGGCCGCATGCCTCGCACCATCTCCTCGCTGATGAGGACAGGGGCGCGGACACCCGGAATGAGGGCGGTGGTAATGACGGCGTCTGCAGCGGTCACGTATTTGAACATTAACTCCTGCTGCTTCCGGTAGAACTCCTCCGATTGGCTTTTCGCGTACCCGCTCTTGTCCTCGGCATCGGCGGTTCCTAATTCCAGGTCCGCGAATCTGCCGCCCAGGCTTTCCACCTGTTCCTTGACGGCAGGGCGAGTATCGTAGGCCTCGACGACCGCACCGAGTCGCCTCGCCGTTCCAATCGCTTGCAGGCCGGCGACGCCCGCGCCAATCACAAACACGCGCGCCGGAGTCACCGTCCCCGCTGCCGTCATAAGCAAAGGAAAGAATTTCGGCGCACGGCTTGCCGCGAGCAGCACGGCCTTGTACCCGGCGACGGTGCTCATGGCGGAGAGAGCGTCCATGGGCTGGGCGCGCGTAATGCGCGGCATGAGTTCCATCGAAAATGCCGTGACGGGGCGGGCCGCCAGGGCCTTGATTCCCGGTCCGTTGCCATATGGCTGCAGGAAGCCGATGAGAATGCTGCCTTGCGTCATCCGTTCGATTTCGTCCAGGTTTGGTGGTTGGACTTTCAGGACGATGTCGGCCGACGCGAGCACATCCGCCTCGAGTGTTGTCCCTTTTGCTTCGTAGGCTTGATCGGGGAAGCCGGCAGAGAGACCCGCCCCGGGCTCCACGGCGACGACAAGACCCGCCTTGGTGAGCTTGGGTACGAGATCCGGAACCAACGCCACGCGACGCTCCCCCGGGAGCGTCTCTTTCGGAATGCCGATGACCATGCCTTTGGTTGTAACCAGGGGTAGCCCGATTGACCGGAGCTTATTCTAATATTATTTGACACGTTTTGTGTAAGGGTTTTTGGAGCACCGGGATCGGTGTCCTAGGTTCGCCAAACAGCAAATCGGAACTGCCTGCTCGAAACCCGGACCCCGGCATTTTTCATCCCATTCCCAACTCATCCATCTTTTCAAGCGGTGTGCCGCACATGCGGCAGATGACCGCGGCGCAGTCGCCGCACACCAGCGGATTGTCAATCTCCGCCTCGCAATTGGGACAGTAAAGGACTTCGTTGCCTTCGGTTTCCGTGTCAGCCAT
>JACQNR010000273.1 GCA_016202975.1 Acidobacteriota bacterium | reverse complement strand
GTTCATATTCTGGGCAGCCTGCCCCGCCGCGCCCTTACCCAGATTGTCGAGGGCGGAGATGACGATAAGTCGCCCGTTCGCCTCATCGAGGGCGAAGCCAACGTCGAAGTACTGTGTCCGGGCGACGCCCTGGACTTCGGGCAACGATCCGGCGCCGTACACCCGGACCAGCGGCGCGCGCGCGTAGAATTCCTGGAAAAGCGCCACGACCTCCGAAAGCCTGCGGCGGGCTGCCAGGCGGACGTAAATCGTGCTCAAAATCCCCCGGTTCGTGGGGAGCAGGTGCGGCGTGAAGATGAAGTCCGTTTCTGCTAGGCCGAGAGTCTGAAGCATTTCCGGGACGTGCCGGTGATGGAACAGGCCATAGGCGCAAAGGTTTTCGTGAATTTCCGGAAAATGCATGCGGTCGCTCGGCGTGCGGCCCGCGCCCGTAGCTCCAGACTTGGCATCCGCTACGATCCCCCGTGTGAGGTCTGCCCAGCCCGCCTTGAGGAGCGGCACGAGAGCCAGATTGACGGAGGTGGCATAGCATCCAGGATTAGCCACCAAGCGCGCCTTTCGTATTCCGTCCGCGTTGAGTTCGGGCGCGCCATACACAGCTTCCGCGAGCGCCGCCGCGGCCTTGTGCTCGAATCCGTACCAGCGCGGGTAGGCGGCAGGATCTTTCAGGCGAAAAGCCGCACTCAGATCAATCACGCGCAGACCGCGCTCGAGCAGACCTGGGACGAGGTCGTGGGAAGCCTGATGGGGCGTGGCGAGAAATACCACGTCGACATCGGAGGAACGGAGTTCCTGCAGGGCCGGGAGCTCGCAGAGGGGCAGACTCCGGCCTCGCAATGCCGGATGCGCGCCCTCGATGGGGATGGCCTTGGGAATATCCGCCATCAGGCGGTTGATGCGGGCGCAGGGATGGCGGAGAAGGATAGAGATCAGTTCGCCGCCAGCGTAACCCGTAGCTCCGGCGACGGCGACGCGGACGACTTCCTGAGGCGTCGGCACGCCCGACTTCTCTTCGGAGACACCGCTATCGAGAACAGTTTTCAATCCGGCTCAGCCCTCCGGCGCGCAGGAATATTTATGCACGCAAGGTATAAATATACTTTTTATACCGGATGGCGGCCTGACTGTCAAGGATAATTTCTCCGCCAGCCTTGCCGGGCGCTTTCCCGTGCGCCGTTTGGAGCGTCAAGAGCGCGCGTGCGGGATAACTGGCATTTCGGGCGCAGGCAGGCTAGAATCCTTTCGCCGGGAGTCCATTGCATGCCCGAATCGAGAGTGGAAGTCACGCTCACCGCCCGCGCGGCCGCCGCCAGCCTGCGCATCATTGCCGCGGCGGTCGTCTGCGGCTGCCTCTATTACGCCAGCACCATCATCATCACGCTCATCTGCTCCATCTTCATCGCCTTCGTACTCGATTCCGGCGTGAAGTCGCTGGAGCGCGCACGCCTCCCGCGCTGGATGGGTTCCATGCTGATGGTGCTTCTGATGCTCGGTATCGTTTCGCTCTCCGCTTATTTTCTCTATGACCGCGCCGTAGCGCTGCTCGACGACCTGCCGCACATCGCCGCCAACCTGAAACAGCTTTTCGCCCATTTCGAAACCACCGCCAAGAACATCCGCCAAAGCACTTCGACCATCCTGTCCCAGGGGGGGGAAGCAACGATTCCCTCCGTGCGGCTCGAGCAGGAGTCGCCCTGGATGCAGTTCCTCCTGCGCGGCCTGGGATCGCTTTACGCCGCGGCGGTTACCGTGATGTTCACGCCCTTCCTGGTCTTCTTCATGCTGACGTCGAAGGATCAAATCTGGGCCTCGACGCTCAATGTCTTCTCCGTCGAAAAGCGCCAGCACGTCGAGGACGTTTTGCGAGGGATGAGCAAAATGGTGCGCGAATATGTCCTCGGCAACCTTCTCGTGGCATTGATCTCAGCCCTGTTCATGACGCCGGTCTTTGCCGCCGTGGGAATGCAGTACGCGCTGCTCATGGGGCCGATTGCTTCGATCCTGAGCCTGGTTCCCTATATCGGAGTCGCCCTCGCCATGCTTCCGCCCATGCTCATCTCGCTGGCGGAAGGCGCGCGCCTCGAGCCCTTGCTGGTGATTGCCATCACCGTCGTGGTGGTTCACTTCATCGCCGTGAATTTCCTCACTCCCAAACTGGTAGGCCACCGCGTCAAGCTCAACGCGCTGACCGTCACAATCGCCATGATGTTCTGGGGCTGGCTCTGGGGCGGGATCGGACTGGTGCTGGCGGTGCCGGTCACGGCGGCGATGAAAGCCATCTTCGACAATGTGCGCCCGCTGAAGCCATACGGCGAGTGGATGGGCGAACCGAAGGGATGGAGTGATGACCAGGAACAATAGCAACGATCTGTGGGCGACGTCCTAGGAGACAATCCATAGCGCCGGTCTCCGGTTAGCCGGGGCAGGCGCCGATCAAGCTGGGCAGAGGACTGTGAGGAAAAACCAGGTCATCATCGGGACCAAGACCATCACGCTTGCCGTTACGGGTGCCAGCGGGGCGATCTTCGCGCGGCGGATGCTGCAGCTCCTCGAAGCCGACTCGCGCGTCAGCAGAATTCATCTGGTGATTTCCGGAAGCGGCCTCAAAGTCCTTCGCGAGGAACTCGGTCTCGGCGCCGCGAGGACCGCGCAGATGGCTACGCAACTCCTTGGCGCGCGCGCGCGCAAAACCACTTATCTGCTCGATTCCGATGTGGGCGCCTGCATTGCCAGCGGATCGTATCCGGTCGATGGGATGGTCGTCATTCCCTGCACGACGGGGTGTCTCGCCCAGATTGCGGGAGGGATTTCTTCCACGCTCATTGAGCGGGCCGCTGACGTCTGCCTGAAGGAAGGCCGTAAGCTGATCCTCGCCATTCGCGACACGCCCTTCAGCCGCATTCACCTTGAAAACATGCTGCGCGCCCAGGCTGCAGGGGCCGAGATCTTCCCCATTATTCCGTCCTACTACCACAAGCCCGCGACCATCGACGATCTGACTACCCAGTTCTGCTGCCGCGTCCTCGCGCACGTGGGACTCGACCAGGACAAACAGTTTCAATGGAAGGGACTGGGCGATTGAGCCATTAACCCAATCCGTGGCCCATTTATGGTCAGTTGTCGGTGACATGCGGGTTTGGATGACTTCCACCGCGCAAGCCATTTTATGATCATCCAAGCGTTGATCGTCGTCCTTTCCCTTGCAGGCCTGGTGTTATCTTCCTACTTCACATTGGCCTACTATGGGCGCATCCGAAAGGCGCGTTGGGTGCCGGAAATCCTCTGCGCGCGCGAGGGTTCAAGCTGTGTTACTGTCGTGCAAACCCCGTACGCGCGGGTCTTTGGCGTGCCGAACTCAATCTTGGGAATTCTCTATTATTTTGCATTGATCGCCTGGACCCTCCGCCCCGACGCTTGGCTGGCCGTGAACGATTGGACGACTCCGCGGGCACGAGCAGCATGGTGGCTGTTTCTATCCGTGAGCGCGTCCACCGTCGCACTGGGCTTCTACCTCGTCTACGCCCTGCGTCGCATTTTGCACATCGATTGCCCGCTCTGTTACACTGCGCACGCGATCAATCTCGCCATTCTCGTCCTGCTATGCTTCCTTAGTTGGTAGCGGAGCGCTCCGCGCTCCCTATAGCGGCGATGGCACATCGCCGCTATAGCTTCATCCGCGCTACAATCGACCGTGAGCATGAACTCCGCCTCTTCCAACGAAACCATCACGTCGCAGCCGGACGGGGCCCCAAAGGCAGCGGGGCTCGCCGCCAAGTTCCGAGTCACGCTCGAGATGATCAAGTTCGAGCACTCCGTCTTCGCGTTGCCGTTTGCGCTGACGGGGGCGCTGCTGGCGCGGCGTGGGCTGCCGGCGTGGCGCGAGATCTTTTGGATTATCGTCGCCATGGTGGGGGCGCGCAGCGCCGCGATGACGTTCAACCGCATCGCCGACCTGAGCATTGACGCGCTCAACCCGCGCACGCGAACGCGCGCGCTGCCGGCGGGCGAGATCAGCCTCGGATTTGCCATTGGGTTTACGGCGCTTTCCTGTGCGCTGCTGGTCGTCGCCGCGTGGCAGCTCAACCCGCTCGCACTCAAACTTTCACCCGTGGCGATTGCCTTGCTCCTCGGCTATTCGTTCACCAAGCGCTACACAATGCTCTCGCACCTGGTGCTCGGTCTGTGCCTGGGCATGTCGCCCGCTGCCGCCTGGATTGCCCTGCGCGGCGATCTGAGCGCGAGCGTGCTGCTGCTCGGCGCCGCGGTGACGCTCTGGGTCGCGGGATTCGACATCATCTACGCATGCCAGGATGTGGAGTTTGACCACTCGCTGGGATTGCACTCCATTCCGCGCCGGTTCGGCGTTCGGGCCGCGCTCTGGATTTCGGCGCTGCTGCACCTGGGAACGCTGGCGTTACTGGTCCATGTGGCGCGGATGGAGGATCTGGGGTGGATTGCGAGTGCAGGACTGGTCGCGGTTGCGGTGCTTCTCGCTTACGAACACCTGCTCGTCAAACCGAGCGACCTCTCTCGCGTAAACGCGGCATTTTTCACGGTTAACGGGTTCATCAGCATTCTCTTCTTCCTCAGCTGGGCCATCGACATATTGAGCGATTGAGCGAAGGAGTGAATGCAAAACCTCCCACAAAACAAGTCACACAATCACTAAACCGCTAAATCACTGGATGGTTTCAGTGGGTTCCATTTCACTAAAAACCAGGGAGTCGAAGATCGCGAGGACGTGCTTGCGATAGGAGAGGATTCTTTCCATGGAAGGCTGTACCCAGGGTGCGCGGTGAGCTTCGCGTTTCCAGCGCTCAAGGGTCTGGGGAGGGACATCGATATCCTCGCGGAGTTTCTGCAGCGGATGACCGCGGAGAAACAACCCGTAGAAGAACGCCGCCTCGTGCTGCGGCTCGGCGAATTGGGTCTCGTGTGAACCGTTCATGCGATATTTAATGTTAGAACTATGGTTCTAGATGTAAAGAGGTTTTCGCAGGAAAATTCACGCGCAGAGGACATAACAAATAGGGTTTGTCAAGCCCTACAGCCAATATCCATGCGGGTTTGAGGCAGGTCGTCCCCTGCAAGTATGTTGCCAATCTCCACACCCTTGACCTCCGGGCTTATCCGCCTAACCTTGCCCCGGCGTCTCATTTAAGGACGGCGTTGGGCCCTAGGCCAGCGACGGACGAGATCGATTCGCCCCGGGTCGCTTCAGGAGTTGCGACATGACGAACAATCGGATTTCGCTTGGGAGTTGGCTTATTGCTTCGGCCCGTACAAAGATTCTCCCGTTCCATTTGATGCGGTCATCGAAAAAGCTCGCCTCGCTTCGATTTGACGGCGTGGAACCCCGCGGTTTCCCGCCTGATCCTTCCCCCGCTCAATTTTCCTCCAAAACTCAGCGCGACAAGCTGCGCCGCAAAGTCGTAAGTCATGGTCTGGCTTTTTCGGGGCTCGCGGCAAACTTGTGGTGGTTCTCCATCGTCTCGCAAGTTGACCAATCCGCGTGGATGGACGCCTTCGAAAGCAACCTTAATCTTTGCTGCGACCTCGGCATCGACGCAATCCGCTTTGACACCGCGAGCCCGCCGCATATTTTTGAGAAAGACAAAGTCGATCCCCAGCGCGGCTGGGAGCGGGTCGTGAACACGTTTCGTGCCGCGGCGCAGTAGGCCTCGGATCGCGGCATTCGCGAGCGGCGCCATCCGGATGGAATTCCCGCGCGCGTCGAAATTGATGACGCCTGTACTTTTCTTGCGCGCTTCGCAAACGGTTCAACCGGGACCTTTGAGGCCACGCGCTACGCCCGCGGTCGCAAGAACAGTTTCGAGGTGAACGGCGAAAAAGGGTCGATCTACTTTGACCTTGAAGACGTGCACCAGCTTCAGTACTTCAGCCACGATGAGCCAGCGCACCTGCAGGGCTGGCGGACGATTCTCGTCACCGGGAGCGAGAATCCCTACATGGCCAACTGGTGGGTTCCGGGCTGCGTTATCGGTTACGAGCACACGTTCGTGAACGCGCTGGCAGATTTTCTCAAGGGAGTGGAAAAAGGCGAACGCCTGCGGCCGGATTTTCGTGACGCGCTCGAAACTCAAGCCATCGCCGAAGCGGTGTTTGAAAGCACAGCCACCGGCCAGCGGGTCAATCCGGCCGCATAATGGAGTTCAAATTTTGAGCGACCAGCGCTTCAAGGGAACAAGCCTGACCGGCCCGACGAGGCCCGACGGCGGAAGTTCGGTTGCCTCCAATTCGCCGTAACGCCCCCAACGAATGCCATAGGTCTCCGACAGCGTGCTGAGGTCGGCCGCAGGGACCGACTTCATGTGATGAATCCAGAGATTGGCCACGCGGACAATCAGCCGGTTTTTGCCGACCTTCAGCGCGTCGCCACACTCCAACCGTCGCGTGCCTTTCCACGCCGCTCCCAGCGCGACACCGTTCAATTCGGCTTCCGCCGTCTCATGGACGCGGCCGAGGTCGAGAACCCACTCAAAATCCTTATCAGATCCTGCGAAGTCGAATTCAATTTCGTACGTTCCCCAGCCGCTGAATGACTTGCCCTCCCCAAGCTCGTTCCAGGAGCGCAGGTTTGAGAGCGAGACGGGCGAGGCACCACCAAGTCTCAGCGACCACGGGCCATCGAGAAGAACAGGTTTTGGAATTCCTCGAACAACGAATTGATAACGCCGACCCGAAGGTGTCTCGACCCAGTACCTGGCGTTTTCCTCGGCGCGGCCTCGAATGAGATTTGCCGCTCCATTGCTTTCAATATCCAATCGTCCCCAGAAGTTTGAGCGCGCGACGACAGGCGGCCCATCGGCTTCGCCGAACACGACAAAGCACGACTCGAACGGGGCGAGTCGGAGCTGGACAGAGGTCAGATCCCGGCCGCCAGAGGCGGTGCTTGAGTATATGAGCGGCTCGGCTGAACCTTCATCTTCGAGGTTCCACCGCTCCGCCCGGCGGTGGCTCACCTTGACCTGGACGAGCAGGTTTTGAGACTGGTTCGAAAGATTGCTCAGGAAAAAGAAATCGGAAGAAGCCCGGCGGCGGTGCAGGAAACCAACATTCTCACGCGCGATTTTGAGAGCCCCTTCAGAACCGTCGCCCGCCGCGAGGATTCTGAAGTCGGGTTCGAGCGCGGAGTGCAACAAGCTAAGACCCTCTGCAATGCTGGCAGCGAACGCGGTCTTCCCGGACCCAAGCGCCAGCAGAATTCCGCGGGCACGTTCACTGGCGCAATCGAATTTCTCGACTACCGCGCGGAATTTATCTTCGCGCGCAACCCTCTGTGAGAGTCCAGGCGGGGCTTCCGGGCACCGCCCAATGAAGATCACGGTCCCACCGCCGGTTGCGAATTCCGCCAGACGTTCAAGCGATCCGGGAGGCACGAATCGCGCGCCGGGCACGATGACCACCGTGTACTCTCCGGTCCCGACCCTCAGTTTTCCCTGGTCCACTTGCGAGCGCTGGTCGAGAGCACGGTCATTGATCAGATCAAAGTCGTAACCCGAGCGACGCAGCTCTTCGAACAGTTCTTTTCCGAGACGTTTTTCCAGTTCCTCGTCGACGCGCAACGCCCCGAGGCCGAACTCGGCAAAGACGTCCGCCAGCGGAAGATAAACGGCGACCGAATTCACCGATACTCCCTGCTGGAGGAGCGCCGCCGCGCGCTGAACGTATTTCGCCAGGTGAGGGTAATGCCGCCACCAGAGGTTCGCGTGATTGATGAGCGTGGATGCGTAAAAGACGCGTCCAGGGTCGCCCGCTTCCGGCGGGGAGTAAGAGTACCCGTGGTTGACGATTTGATTGATTCCGTCGAGGAACGTCGAGTCGGTCGCCGCCTTCATCATCTCGAGGGTGGTGAGGAAGAGCGGAACACGAAGCCAGGTGTAAGTCTCCGCGGAGGCCACGGGCTTGGAGTAGAGATGCGCGGCCGATGAAGCGAGCCGGCGATGGCGGAGATTGACCTGGTAGCGGTCGCCGAGAAAAATGTTCTCTCCCTCCGGAATGTGCGCGTTGGCGTAACCTTCAATAACGTCACCGAAGGCGCCGTGGGCCTGAACCCGCGCCCGCAGGCCATTCTTTTCACTCCAGGCGGCGAGTGCGCGGAAAAAGTTCTCAATGATGAGGTCGGATAGTGTCTGGTGATAATCGTAGCGGACATGCGGGGTGAGCGGGCCCGCGTCCTCCCACAGTGCAGGCAGATAAGGTGCGAGATCGTAGCCACGCCGCCGATGGAATTCTTCCATGAATTTCGTTGTCCAGTCAGCACCGTAAACTTCCAGGCTGTCGCAAAAGACGGAATTAATGGCAGGGAAACCCAGGGCCTTCAGCTCTGCGAGCGTCCGGTCCCCTGTCGCGCGAAGGAAAAGCTCCAGAGCTTCGCGACTGAAGTGGTCGAGAACCAATCCTTCCATGCCCACCGTGGGCCGCTTCACTTGCATCCCAGTGGGGCTGTCGATCAAAACCATGACCCGCCATTCGCCCTCGGGCACGTGCCAGCATTCGAGTCCCATCCCCACCCGCAGGTTGTTCGAGACGATTTCTCTCACTTGGTCCGTAATAACCCGCGTCCGGCCCAGGTCGGGCTGCTGTGAAGGCAGGACCGGCGCCGCCACCACTGCTACCAGCTTTTCTTCCGCCACGATGTGGGGTGCGAGGTTCCAGGTGAACTCGCGATCACCGGCCGTGTCCTGCGAAAGCAAGCGCAGGCGCCGTGCCCCCAGCTCTGCGGGGATGAAGGGCCCGCCGTAGGGCCAGCCGCTGCCGAGCGTGAAATCAAACTGCAACCCCAAACGCCGGGTTTCTCTGGCGGTGTGGCGGAGCAAGTCAAACCATTCGGAGGAGAAATACGCCACGTTGTGAATGCCCCGCGCGGGAACATCCGTCTCAAGCGGATAGACCGGCTGCAGTTCGACGCCGCGCAAGCCGGCCTTGCGCATCAATTCCAGTTCGTGCGTGATCTCGCCCGGCGCGACCGCCCCACCGAACCACCACCAGCGCGTCATGGGCCGCGCGGAGTCCGGCGGGTTCAGAAAAACCTCCCGGAGTTGCGCGATGTCGCTGTCCACGGCTCCGGGCGAGGACGGATTTTGTGGGGCTGCCAACCCAGTATCTCGGGATTCGAGACCCACCGCGAGGCCGGCAGTTGCCGCCCCCAGAAATTCTCTGCGCGAAAGTCTTAGCTGTCGTTTCATCTCACGCCCTTCTCTCCGCCGTAGCCCGATGTCGGAACTATACCGCCGGTATGGCGCACCGCAAAATCATTCTGCGCCGAGCGAAAGGGGCTCGCGTTGACCGCGTCAAGACCGCAAGCTTCGATTTGCACTGCGTCGCCCGGACGGATTAGAATAAACACTTGTGGTTCCGGGATCAATTTCTCGCGAAACTTGCATATGCTGCCTGCAAAATTGCATATTGAGGACGTCGCGCTGCGGCCCGTCGCCGAAAAGGTGATGGCGGGCGATCGTCTGACAGCAGAGGAAGGCCTGGCGCTTTACCGCTCGAACGACCTGCTGGCGCTCGGCTGGCTCGCCAATTTCGTGCGCGAGACATTGCACGGCAAGCGCACCTACTTCAACGTCAACCGGCACATCAATCCCACCAACGTCTGCGTGGCGAGTTGCAGGCTGTGCGCTTTTGGGCGCAAGCCGGATGCGCCCGGCGCTTACACCATGGCGCTCGAAGAAGCCTTTCGCATCGCGGGCGCGAATTGGACCGAGGCAGTCACGGAATTCCACATCGTCGGCGGCCTGCACCCCGATCTGCCGTTTGAGTACTACCTGGACCTCCTCCGCGGTCTCAAGCAGCGCTTTCCCAGCGTGCACCTCAAAGCTTTTACCGCAGTCGAGATCGCGTACTACTCCCAGATTACGCGGCTGGAAATTCACGAAATTCTGATACGCATGAAAGACGCCGGGCTGGGGTCGTTGCCGGGCGGCGGCGCGGAAATCTTTGCTCCCGCCGTGCGGCACGTGATTTGCGATCACAAGATCGGCGCGCACACCTGGCTCAAGACTCATCGCCTGGCGCACGAGCTGGGTATGCATTCGACGGCTACGATGCTCTACGGCCACATCGAATCGGACGCGGACCGCGTCGACCATCTGCTTCAATTGCGCGACCTGCAGGACAAGACGAAAGGGTTTCTAACATTTATCCCGCTCGCCTTCCACACGGCCAACACCGAACTCGGCAAAATGGTTCAACACCGCGAGACAACCGGCTTCATGGATCTGAAAAACGTCGCCGTTGCGCGACTGCTGCTCGACAACTTCGCGCACATCAAGGCCTACTGGATCATGCTGACGCCACGCGTCGCGCAGGTGGCGCTCAAATTCGGCGCCGACGACCTGGACGGTACCGTCGTGGAAGAAAAGATCTACCACGACGCCGGCGCCGCGACGCCGCAGTCCATGACTCGCCAGGAGATCATCCGCCTCATCCGCGAGGCCGGCCACGAACCGTTTGAGCGCGATACGCTCTACCGCCCCGTCCAGCGCACAGAAACCCGCGTCACCGTGCAAGTTTGATTTCGAATCTCGGAACTGGAAATTGGAAACTCGTAAGGGCCTAAACCCGATTTTCGATTTTCGAGTTCCCAGTTTGTCGCGCGGCAAGGTAACTAAGCCAAAGCAAGACGGGGGCGTATTCCAGCACCATTATGAGCGGTAAATCGGTGTATTGCTCCCCGGCGGCGTAGGCGACGAGCGGCGAGTATCCCAGGACGCACGTGACACTGAGCAGCAGCAGGGGCGGGTGGGGGTAGAAGCAGAGGAACGGGATCACCCAGGTGAAGTACCACGGGAAGGCGTTGGGCGAGAGCAGCAAGAGTCCCGTCATGAGCACGAGCCCAGCGTGGAGCGGTTCGAGGCGCCGCTTGAGGACGTAAGCAAGCAGTGCGGCGAGGAGAATTCCTGAGATCAGCCCTGCCTGCGCCTTGGAGTTTCCGGCGAGAAGGAAAAGGCGGTAAAGGCTGTCGTTATTTTCCCACCCCGCGGCGTACTGCACGAGGCCGTCGAGGAGTTTGGAGCCCGCACTGGCATAGGGCACGTAGGCAGCGGCGATCATCGCAAGGAATAGCCCCCCCTGGGCCCAGCCCGTGCGCTTGAGGAACAGCGGGAGAAACAGGCCCGCGAAAAACTTGGAGAGAAACGAAAGCGCCAGAAAGAAAATTGACAGGGTTTCCAATTTCCTTATAATGAAAAGGTTAGCCGCCAGCAGCGCCAGGATGGCGAGCGAATCGTGGTGGCCGCACATCGCGAAGGCGACGACCACCCCCGGGTTCCAGGCATACATCAGGACGCGCGCGCGCGGTTGCTTTCGGATTTTGAGCAACAGCAATAAAACTGCCATACTCGCCACGTCCAGTCCCGTATAGAGCCGCTTGTAGCCCGGAATCGTCCTGACCCAGGAGAATGACCATTCGCTCAAGGGCGGATACAAAGTGGGAGTCGATCTTCCTGTATCTAGGGGATGCGGGGGATCTTCTAACGCAAGGTGCTTCAGCGCCTCGGGGTGAGCGGTGTAAGGATTGATCGCGGCGCGCTGCACGCGGCCCTCCCACTGGTAGCGGTAGACGTCGGAGGAAAGCGCGGGCTCGGTGGAAAGGGCGGAAAAGCGAAACGCCAGCGCAGCTCCCAGGATGATGGCGAGTGCAGTCCAGCCCAGAGGGTAGCGCTCGACGATGTACGCGGCGATGACATAAAGCACTCCCGCCGCGAGCAGCAGTCCGATGGTTTCGGGAAGGAACGATTTGGGATTGGAATGGCGGGAAAGATGAAAGAAAATGCCGCCGATGCCGCCGCCAAGCATGACCAGTAGGAGAGTTGGTGGGACGGTTGACGCGGTCGCTGATTTAGGTTTTGAAATCATAATTCAAGATTCATAGTTAACCTTACATGTCTTATCTCGCACTCGCTATCCTCGCCGCGCCGACGAACCCGCTGGTCCGCTACGTCCACCGCCTCTTTCGCAAGGACCCGTTCCAGGGCATCTATACGACAAACGCTTTTGACCTGACGATTTTGATCCCCTACTTTACCATTCTCATCATTCTTTCAATTTACGGAATCCACCGTTATCACCTGACGTATCTGTACCTGAAGAACCGCAAGAAACAGGCGAAGCCCGCCGGGCAGTTCGAACGGCTTCCGCGCGTTACCATCCAGCTTCCGATTTTCAACGAGCGTTACGTCATCGAGCGGCTGCTCGAGGCCGTGACGAAGATCGACTATCCGCACGAGCTGCTGGAGATTCAGGTTCTCGACGACTCGACGGACGAAACGGTAATTGTCGCCTCGCGACTGGTGAGCGAATACGCGCGCGCGGGATACCCCGTCTCCTATCATCATCGTACGAATCGTGAAGGCTACAAAGCCGGCGCGCTGGCGGAAGGTCTGAAAGAATCCAGGGGAGAATTTATCACCATCTTCGACGCCGACTTCGTTCCTCTTCCGGGCGTCATCCGTGAGATGGTTCACTACTTTACTGACCCCAAGGTCGGCGTGGTGCAGGGCCGGTGGACATGGGTGAACCGGCACTATTCGAATCTGACCGAGGTGGAAGCCATCCTGCTCGACGGCCATTTTGTTATCGAACATGGCGGACGGCATTCTTCCGGCCGCTTCTTTAATTTCAACGGGACTGCGGGCATGTGGCGTCGCGCCACCATAGAGGACGCGGGCGGCTGGGAGCACGACACGCTCACCGAGGACACCGACCTCAGCTATCGCGCCCAGCTTAAGGGCTGGAAGTTTGTCTACGACCCGAACATCACCTGCCCCTCGGAACTTCCAGTGGAGGTCAACGCCTTTAAGTCGCAACAGGCGCGCTGGGCCAAGGGTCTGATTCAGGTGGCGAAAAAAATGCTGCCGGTCATCTGGCGCAGCGACCAGCCGCGGCATATCAAGGTGGAGGCGACGTTCCACCTGACGGCCAACCTCGCCTACCCGCTGATGGTGCTTTTCTCGCTGATACTTTTGCCCGCGATGATCGTGCGATTCTATCAGGGCTGGTTCCAGATGCTCTACCTCGACCTGCCGCTGTTTCTCGCCTCGACGTGTTCGGTGTCGAGCTTCTACCTGGTGGCGCAGTGCGAACTCTATCCGCGCGGCTGGTGGCGCGCATGCAGGTTCATGCCCTTCCTCATGGCCACCGGCATCGGGCTCACCCTTTCCAATACCAAGGCGGTCGTCGAGGCGCTCGTCGGCAGGCAGTCGGAATTCGTCCGCACGCCGAAGCTTCGAGTCGAAGGCCGCGACGACAACTGGGAACGCAAGAAATATTTGAAGCGCGCCGGGTGGATTCCAGCCATCGAGATCGGCCTGGCCCTCTACTTTTCCTACACGGTGGCCTATTCGGTTTATGCCGAAAACTATCTCACCACTCCATTCCTGATGCTGTTTTTCATTGGCTATTCCTATATGGGGACGATGTCCCTGCTGCAAGCCCCGTTGCGTCGCGCCTGGAACGCCCTGCCGTCATTCGCGCGGCAGCGTGCCGGCGAATCCGCCACGTATTAAAATCCTCATCCAGTCTTAGTCACCTGCGGTTATCCTATCCCTTCTACTGAAGGGGGACATGATGCGACGGACGACCATCCATGCGGTTTTGCCTTTTTGGTTTTGCCTTTGCGGCTTCGTGCTTCCGGCCATGGCCTGGGAGCGCGAGGCGCTTCCGGCGTTTCACGAGCGGCGCGCGCGCCTGGTGCGCGAGACGGGAGGGGACGGCATCATCATCATGTTTGGCTACGGCGATGCCGAAGTCGCAAGCAGCGTGACCATGTTCCGTCAGAATGAGACCTTTTACTATCTGACGGGGTGGAACGAGCCGCGCGCCATGATGATGCTGGTCCCGAGGTCCCCCAAGGCGGGCAGGCAGGGCCCGGAAATCGAGAAGGAGATTCTTTTCATCCCGCCGCACGACACCCGGCCATCCAGCTATCACGGCGAGCTCTGGGAAGGGCCGAAGCTGGGGCCCGAGGATGCCGACGCCCCGGCCCGAACCGGGTTCCCTATCGTCAAAAGCACGACTTTATTCCAGGCGGAACTCCAGGAAGCGCTCAAGAGCTTTAGCAAGGTCTATGCCGAGATGACGCCACAGCCGGAGAGCGGCGAAGAATGCTTCATCCAGGACATGCAGGCGCGCCTGAAGAAAGCCGCGCCGCTCGTCACGTTCGTCGACTTTCGCGAGAACATCTTGCGGCAGCGCATGGTGAAATCGCCGGGCGAGATCGCGCTAATCCGCAAGGCCGCGGACGCCTCCGTCGAGGCACATCTCGCGGCAATGAAGACCGTCCGCCCGGGCGTATGGGAATACGAAGTTGCGGCGCGCATGCAATACGAATTCCAGCGCCGCGGCTGCGAATGGCCGGCCTATCCGCCCATTGTGGGCTCGGGGTTCTTTTCGACGGTGCTGCACTACGATACCAACTCCAGACAGATGCAGGATGGCGACGTCGTGGTGATGGACGTGGCGGGGTCGTACGGCGGTTACACGAGCGACATTACGCGGACGCTCCCCGTGAACGGCAAATTCACGTCCCGCCAGAAGGAAATCTACGAAATCGTTCTCGCCGCTGCCGACGCCGCCATCGCCGCGGCCAAGCCGGGAATGTATCTGGGACGTCGGGGCAAGAAGGGCCTGCACGAAATCGCCTACGACTACGTCAACAGCCACGGCAAAGACATGCACGGCAAACGCCTCGGTCAATACTTCATCCACGGTTTGAGCCATTCGGTGGGATTGAACGTTCACGATCCCTTCGACTTCGAGCAGCCGCTCGAACCGGGCATGATCGTTACCATCGAGCCGGGCATCTATATCCGCGAAGAGAAGCTCGGCGTTCGCATCGAGGACGATATTCTCATCACTGAAACCGGCTGCGAAGTGCTGACGCGGCGACTGCCCCGCAGCGTGGAAGCCATCGAGCGGGCGATGGCGGAGCGGTGAGGTAGTCCTGTAGGGAAAGGTCTCCCAGGCGGCACACATGCCACAAAGCGGCATGGGTGCGCCCTTCATGTCGCGGTTCCCTAAAACCGATGGTATCATCACGGGTGTGAGGGTTGAAATAAAGGGAAGAGCCGCGCCAAAGATGGACCATCCCCCTAAATTATGAAGTCTACGAATCACCACCACAGAGAAACGGCATCAAGCCTGCAGCGATTCAAAGTGGCTGTGGTACAAGCGGCTCCAGTCGCCTTCAACTGCGAGCAGACGCTCGAGAAAGTTCGCGCTCTTTCGGGCGAGGCGGCTCGCAAGGGTGCACGGCTTGTACTATTTCCCGAAGCGTTTGTTTGCGCTTATCCGCGAGGTCTCGATTTTGGTGCCGTGATCGGTTCGCGTTCCGAGGAAGGCCGCGAAGACTTTCGGCGGTATTGGGAGAGCAGCGTGGACGTCCCTGGTCCCGCGGTTGACGCGCTTAGCAGAACGGCACGAAGCAACAGCATCTACCTTGTGGTTGGTATTGTCGAGCGGGACCGTGGCACGCTCTACTGTTCGGTATTGTTCTTCGGACCCAACGGCGCGTTCCTAGGCAAGCACCGCAAGGTCATGCCAACCGCTTCCGAGCGGCTAGTGTGGGGTTTTGGCGATGGCTCGACGATGCCGGTGTTCGATACGCCGTTGGGAAAGATCGGTGCAGTGATCTGCTGGGAGAACTATTTGCCCTTGATGCGGGCGGCGATGTACGCGAAAGGCGTCGAGATCTATTGTGCACCCACAGCGGATGCCCGTGATTCCTGGCTTGCGTCCGTCCGGCACATTGCTGTCGAGGGCCGGTGCTTCGTGCTGTCCTGCAACCAGTTCGCTCTCCGGCGCGATTTCCCGGCGGATTATCGTTCGGTGTTTGGTGACGATCCGGATCGAGTTCTCACTCGTGGTGGGAGCTGCATCATCGATCCGTTCGGCAATTTTCTGGCGGGACCAAACATGGGAGGGCAAGCAATACTGATTGCCGAAATTGATCGCGCGCAGGTCGCCCGAGGAAAATTCGACCTGGATGTCGTCGGCCATTATGCCCGACCAGATATCTTCCAACTCTATGTGGACGAGCGGCCTAAACAGCCAGTGACCACTCACAGCTCCGAAGCAAACGCGGAGAGAGAACCAACTATTCTGAGGGGCAGAAATACGATCACGGCTACCAGGCGGTTCCATCGGAAGACAAGATAATTCGCATACGTCTGACGCAACGCTTTGGCATGAGGCAGGCACCCGATGATTTGCGCGGCGAGTCGCGCACACATCGCGTAGTCTGCCATGTGCGCGATGAGAGACGGGATTGCCCACACTCAGTGGCCGGCGAGGCGGCGGGTTTCCTGCCAGGTGTAGACGATGCGGTGAATGACGGTGAGGGTGGAGAGCACGGCAATGACCCAGAGGACGGGCGCCATGCGGTCGAACATCGCGCCGATGATGAGCAGGACGGTGCGCTCGGGGCGCTCCAGAAAACCGACGCGGCAGGACGAGATCAGATTTTCGGCGCGTGCCCGCGCGTAGCTCACCATTACGGAACCGATCATGACGATGGCCACGAGAGTGACGTACCAGAAGCGGTTGATGCGGCCGTAAAAAACCAGCAGCCCGATCATCAGGCCGAGATCTGAGTAGCGGTCGAGGACGGAATCGAAGAATCCGCCGAAGGGAGTGACGCGATTGGAGAGGCGCGCCACGCGACCGTCGAGCATATCGAACAAGCCTGCCAAAATGATGGTCCCCCCCGCCCAGCGGAAATATCCATAGGCGAAAAGGTAGGCGGCGACGAGGTTCAGCGTGAACCCGAACACGGTCAGTGCGTTCGGGTTGATGTGGCTGGCGGCGAAAACGCGGACGATCGCCCGCAGCAGGACGTCGCAGGCGCTGCCGATCTTGCTGGTGAGCATAAAATCCGTTCTTCCCCGAGGGTCGAAATCCGGTTGGATGCGGTGCTCAAACCAACCCCAAGCCCCGCACCGAGGCCGGCGCTTTACGTGTCCTCGTGAAGTGTTTGCAGGGAACGCACTTCAAATTCCCGTGGCCCGTTGGGAGTCGCGACCTTGGCCGTGTCGCCCACTTGTTTCCCCATCAGGCTTCGGCCAATAGGTGAGGTGGTCGAGATCAGTCCCTTTCCCGCGTCCGCCTCTTCGCTGGTCACCAGCTTATATTCGACCTCGGTACCGCGGTCCACATCGAAAAGCACGACGCGCGAGCCGAAAGCGATTCGGTCCGTGGGAATATTGTTCAAGTTGACCAGAGACAAATTGGCCAGCCGTTTGCGGAGTTGACCCAGGCGTGCGGCTACAATGTCCTGCCGCTGCTTGGCCATGATGTACTCGGCGTTTTCACTCAGGTCCCCCATGGCGCGAGCGCGCTTCAGTTCCTTGGGCAACTCGTTGTTGAGCTCATACTCGAGGGCCTGAATCTCCTCCTCGAGTTTCTTGATGATGTGGGCGGGCATAGTTGGGGATAGCTCCTGAACTTCGTGGGTCTTTTGAATTATAGGGAAATGCCCCCCCTGACGCAACATGGGTGTGCGGGGAGGCGATTCAGAACGGGACTACAATACGCCTGCCTTCCCCCCGCGGTGCTGCAACAAATCCCTTAATTGCAAGGGCTTGGAGATGTGTCGGAAACATCTCGTGGGGGTCGAATTCGTTGACTTCAAATCCAGTCGTATGTTAGCGTAGCTTGATTGTCTACAAGTTAGAGTGGAAACAGGAGCCTGTTGATGGCTTTCAATAAAGCCAAAGCGATGCAGGACGCTGAGAAACTTGTTGCCCAGCGCAAGAATGCTGAGGCGATCAAGACGTTTCTGCACATTCTTGATAAAGACCCTACAGAAGTGGCGATCTTGAACACCGTGGGGGACCTTTATTATCGTGAGAATAACAAGGCAGAGGCCCTCAAGTGTTTCGAGAAACTTGCCGAGGCTTTTACCAGGGACGGATTTACCGTCAAGGCGATCGCCATCCTGAAGAAGATCGTCAAGATTGACCCTTCGAACGTCGACCCCCTTCTCAAAATGGCCGAGCTCTATGTCCTGCAGGGGCTCAGCCGGGAAGCGCGGGATCAATACCTGCTGGCGGTCGATTACTTCAAGAAGAAAAAGCAATCCGACCGCGCCCTCGAGACTTTTCAAAAGATTGTTGCGCTCGACCCCGAGAACCGGCCAATTCGGGAAAAATTCGCTGCATTCGCCGAGCAAATGGGCCGGAAAGAGGACGCGGCGCGCGCTTACGCGGAGGCCGCGGAAAGCGCCCTGCGCGCAGGGGACGTGGCCGAAGCCGAAGTTGCCCTGAAGAAATCTGCCGCGATCAACCCCGGTGCCCGGGAAGTCCAACTCCTACAGGCTCGCCTTGCCGTCACACGGAAGCGCTTCGATCAGGCTTGCAAGATTCTTGAAGCCGACCCTTCGCTTAAAGGTACGCCGGGGGGGTTCCAGACGCTTGTGGAGGCTTACCTGGCCACAAATCGAGGGGACGAGGCGGCGAAGGTGGTCATCGATGCCTACCAGGACAAGCCGGGAGATTTCGCTATCCTGGGTGTTTTCTCCAAGCTGTGTCTGCAGTACGAGAAGGTGGACGCCGCTGCCAAGGCGCTGGGGAAAACCTCCGACTCGGTGATTAAGAACAAGCAGGTTGGACCGTTAATGGATGCGTTACGACAACAGTGGTCTCGAAGCCCGGAAAACGTCAGCATCCTGGAATTAGTTTTGAGCGTCACCGAAAAGACTGGCGACGAGACAACGGCCACGGAGGCTATGGGTGCTCTCGCTAAGACATACGAGCAGTCGGAGGAGTTCCTGAAGGCCGAGGGTCTCCTGCGCAAGCTGATGAAGCGCGAGCCCAACAATGAACAGCTCCGCACCAGGCTAAATGCCGTTCTCGGAAAACAAGGCAAGGAAGT
>JACQNR010000272.1 GCA_016202975.1 Acidobacteriota bacterium | reverse complement strand
GTCGCCTGTGAGCCCCAGCGTGAGGACGCGGCGCTCGTCGGCCAGCCCTCCCTGCTGTGGGCTGTACGTCCTTCCCAGCTCGAAAAGGCGCAGACTCGTCTGCCCGCGGTCGAGGTTCCACCCGAGAGCGCGGAGCATGCTGGGCACCGTGGTCGAGCGCAGCGCAGAGGCCTCCTGGCTGAGCGGGTTCGCCAGAATGACCGGCGGGCGCTCTGCAAACCGGGAGTTCTCCTCAGGGTCCACCATGGAGGAAGGAATGATTTCGCGATAGCCGAGCGCCACCAGCCGCGATGTGAGTGCCAACTCCTTCTCGCGTCCCACGTCCTTTTCGACACGAGGTGAGGCGCTTCGCACCCGCGCCGGCAGGCGGTCATAGCCGTAATGCCGCGCCACTTCCTCGATCAGATCGACTTCACGCGTGGCGTCCAGCCGGTGCGTCGGCGGTGCAACGAGCCAGGCGCCGGGACCACGCCGCTCTAATCGGAAACCCAGGTCCCGCAGAATTTGCTCGACTCGGTCGCCTGCAAGTTCCGCGCCCAGCACACGGGAAATCTGGCTGTGCCGGAGCACTATTTCCTCACGCACCTGCCGGTGAGTGTAGACGTCCACAATGCCTTTGCGGATTTCGCCGCCGGCGATTTCCTGGATGAGCGCCGACGTGCGGTCGATGGCGAGTGCTGCCATCTCGATATCTGCGCCGCGCTCGAAGCGGTGCGAGGCTTCCGTGTGCATGCCCTGCGATTTCGCCGTATGGCGAATCGAGGTGGGTTTGAACCATGCACTCTCCAGGAGGACATGGCGCGTCGAATTGGAGATTTCCGATTCCTCGCCGCCCATCACCCCCGCCAGCGCCACGGCACGCTGGGCATCGGCGATTACTAGTTGCTCGGCGGTGAGCGTGCGGTCGACGTCGTCGAGCGTTTTCAAATGCTCCCCAGACTTCGCCCGGCGCACGATGATCTTGCGGTCGCGAATGCGCTCAAGGTCGAAGGCGTGCAGTGGGTGGCCAAGCTCCATCAGCGCGTAGTTCGTCGCGTCAGCCACGTTATTGATGGGGCGCTGGCCGATGGTCTCCAGGCGCTTCGCGAGCCAGGCGGGCGAAGGCCTGACTTGCACGTTTTCCATCACCCGGCCGCAATACCGCGCGCACAGCTCGGGGTCCGCAATCTCAATCGAAATCCTTCCTGAGGCGGGCGGGTCGGTTTCCTTAGCGGGGAATTTGAGAGGTTTGAGAGGTTTACGATAAAGCGTGGCGACTTCCCGCGCTATGCCGTAATGGCTGAGGCAGTCCGGCCGGTTCGTCGTCACTTCCACATCGAGGACCCAGTCATCGCCTGCCTCGACGCAAGACTCCGTGTTGAGCCCGATCATTGTCAGGTCGCGCCGCAGCTCGCGCGGGGCTACGGAAACGTCAACGAATTCCTTTAGCCAGTTTAGAGAAATCTTCATGCGGGCATTTATCCGTGGTAGGGGCGGGTTTGAAACCCGCCCCTACTCAGAACTGCTCCAAGAAACGAACATCACTTTGGTAGAAAAGCTGAATATCGTTGATCCCAAACTTCATCATAGCGAAGCGTTCGACGCCGAGTCCGAAGGCCCAGCCGGTAAACTGCTCAGGATCGATCCCGCCATGGCGGAGCACGTCCGGGTGCACCATGCCGCAGCCCATCACTTCCACCCAGCCGCTCTCCTTGCAGGTGCGGCAGCCCTGACCGTCGCAAATGACGCAACTAATGTCGACTTGGCCGGATGGCTCGGTGAAGGGAAAGTAACTGGGCGAAAAGCGCGTGCGAATCCGCTCGCCGAAGAATTTGCGAGCGAAGAAGTCGAGCGTCCCCTTGAGGTCGGCGAACGTGATGTCCCGGTCGACCGCCAGCCCTTCAATCTGGTGGAACATCGGCGAGTGGCTGGCGTCCGGGTTGTCGTGCCGGTACACCTTGCCGGGGGCGACGATGTAAAGCGGCGCGCCGTAATTCTCCATGGAGCGAATCTGCACGGGCGAAGTGTGCGTGCGCAGCAGCGTGCGCTCGTCCACGTAAAGCGTGTCTACGTCGTCGCGCGAAGGGTGGCTCTCCGGAATATTGAGCGCGTCGAAATTGTAATAGACCGATTCCACCTCCGGGCCGGTCTCGATCCGAAAGCCGAGGCCGAGGAAGATGTCTTCAATCTCGCGCATGACCTGCGTGATTGGATGTATCGAACCGAGCGGCCGGCTGTAGCCGGGAAGCGTGAGGTCGGTAGGCGCAAATTCGTTGCCTGCTGAGGCGAACCTCTGCGTAGATAGTGCGGCTTTCAGCATCTGCCCGCTGACGTTTACTGGCGGCGGAGTGACAGGATGGTCACCGTCATCCAACGGGCCGTGCATTAGAGCCCGGAGTTGTTCAACCTCTACACACGCCGCAAATCCGCGAAGCTCGTTGAACTTTTTCCCGACTATGGGCTTGAGGTCTTTGGCCGCCTTTTTCAACCAGTTCTCGTCGATGAGCGAGACGAGCCCGCCCTTGCGCGCGAGCCATCGGTCGCGAAGCGCCTTGCACGCCTTGTCGCGCTCTTTTTCGCTCGACGCGCCGTGTGCGATCAGTTGTTGCCGCTCCGCTTCCATCGTCGCGCGGACTTCGGCGAACAGAGACTCCACGCCCTGCGCATCGGAGACCCCGAGTACGGCGAGCGTCTTTCCGATTTTTTCTTCGATGGACATTGGGGTAGGGGCGGCCTCTGGCCGCCCGCCCGCGCAGCATGCTGCGCCGGTCGATCGGGAGGGCAGAGCCCTCCCCTACGCCGTCACGGCGGCCTTGACCTTGCCCGCCAGTTCGGCAAATCCTGAGGCGTCGCGGATGGCCATTTCGGAAAGCATCTTGCGGTCCAGCGCCACGCCGAGCTTCTTCACGCCATTGATGAACTGGCTGTATGTGAGCCCGTGCAGGCGCGAGGCGGCGCCGATGCGGACGATCCACAAGCGGCGAAAGTCGCGCTTGCGCCGGCGGCGATCGCGATAGGCAAAGCGCCCGGCGCGGTCCGCGGCCTCCTTCATAGACCGATACAGCTTGCTCTTAGTGAGAAAGTAGCCTTTGGTTTTCTTGGCAAGCTTCTTCCGTGCGGCGCGGCGCACAGTGCCGCGTTTAACTCGAGGCATGGGTTTGCTCCTTTCGAGTGGATTGATCGGGGCGGCATCGCCGGGTCCGTCAGTTGACGGATCGGGCGAAGTTCTCTCCGCCTATGGGCGGATGGAAGGAAGGCACCCAGCCGCTAGCCTTCCCGCACCCTGGAAAAGCAGGTGTCAGGTGTCGGGTTTCAGGTGTCAGGGAAAAACGTCCATATTCAAACTTGCCGACACCCGAAACCTGGCACCTGACACCTGCACTACGTTCCGTAGGGCAGCATGGCGCGGACCTTGGGGGCGTCCGCGTCAGAAACAACTCGTCCTTGCGCGAGCTTGCGTTTTCGGCTGCTCGCCTTGGAAGTCAGAATATGCCGTGCAAACGCGTGCCGGGCGGTGACTTTGCCCGTGCCCGTCAGCTTGAAGCGCTTCTTCGCGCCTTTATGCGTCTTAAGCTTTCTCGTAGCCAAATTCCTATCCTCCCGAGGATTCCTGAGGCGGGCCGGACGATGCCGGGGGTGGCGCGGCAGGCCGCGCAGCGGATTTCTGCCCGCTCCCGCTGCTCTTACCGGGCGCTTTCTTGGGCCCGATGATGGCATGCAGGAAGCGCCCTTCCTGCCGGGGGCGCGCTTCCGGCACGCCCACTTCGCTGATCTCTTGGATCAAGCGATCGATCATCTGATACCCCAGGTCCCGGTGCGTCATTTCGCGGCCGCGGAACTCGATCGTCGCCTTGACCTTGTTGCCTTCCTTCAGAAATTCGACGATATGATCCTTCTTGAACTGGAAATCGTGTTCGGAGGTGCGTGGCCGGAACTTGACTTCCTTGAGCTCAATCGATTTCTGGTGCTTGCGCGCCTCGTGCTGCCGCTTATTCAACTGGTAGAGGTATTTGCCGTAGTTGATGATCCGACAAACGGGCGGATTCGCCGTGGGAGCCACTTCTACCAGGTCTAGACCCTGATTGCGAGCGGCCTTCAGGGCATCAAAGGGCGTCATGATGCCCAGTTGATTGCCTTCCTCGTCAATAACGCGGATTTCCTTGGCGCGGATCCTTTCGTTGATACGAACGAATCGGTCGGCGATAAACTATTCCTCCTGGCCCTCAGGGCCCTTTCCCCAAAATACCTTGACGTGCGATCGACTCAAGGCTTGCAGGTGTCCTCAAGCTTACCATTTCGCGGCGCGCGTGTCGATAAGCTGGCGAAGGTAGGCAATGAACTCGGCCACGGGCTTCGAACCCGCATCCCCTGTATCACGTCGGCGCACCGACACGGCCTTGGCCTGCACTTCGCGGTCCCCCGCCACGAGCATGAACGGGACTTTCTGCAGTTGTGCGTCACGAATCCGCGAGTTGAGCTTCTCATTGCGGTCGTCAAGCTGAACGCGAATCCCGGCGGCGCGCAGTTGCGTTGTTACTTCGTTTGCATAAGACACCTGCTTTTCACTGATGGGCAGAACGACGGCCTGCACCGGCGCCAGCCACACCGGAAAGGCTCCGGTGTAATGCTCGATCAGCACGCCGAAGAACCGCTCGATCGATCCAAACAGCGCGCGGTGGACCATTACGGGCGTTTTCGCATGACCATCCGGCGCGACGTATTCAAGTCCGAAGCGCTGCGGCAGGTTGAAATCGAATTGCACCGTGGTGAGCTGCCAGGGACGGCCGATGGCATCCACAAGCTTGATGTCGATCTTCGGGCCGTAAAAAACCGCCTCGCCCGGCATGTGCTTGTAGGGAAGCTTCATGCGCTCGAGCGTGTTCGAGAGCGCCCCCTCCGCCAGCTTCCACTCCGCCTCTGTCCCTGCGTAGTGCTCGGGATGCGCCGGATCGCGGGCGGAAAGCTCCACCTCGTAGCAGTCGAAGCCGAAAGTCTCGAGCACGGCGTGAGCGAATTCCACGCAGGCCTGCACCTCCGCCTCCAGTTGCTCGGGCATGCAGAAAACGTGCGCGTCATCCTGGGTGAAGCCGCGCACGCGCATCAACCCGTGCAGCACGCCGGAGCGCTCGTAGCGATAGACCGTGCCCAGCTCGGCGAAGCGCAGCGGCAGCTCGCGGTAGCTCCGGCGGCGCGATTTGTAGATCAGGATGTGCCCCGGGCAGTTCATGGGCTTGAGCTGGTACTGGTCGTTTTCCACGTCCATCGCGCCAAACATGTTCTCTCGGTAAAAATCGGTGTGTCCGCTCGTCTCCCACAGGTGCAGGCGCATGGCGTGCGGCGTGTAAACGAGGTCGTAGCCGCGCTTGAGCAGTTCATCGCGCAGCCAGTCTTCGATCACCTTGCGCACCATGCCGCCCTTGGGGTGCCAGAAGATCAGCCCCGGCCCGGCATCGTCCTGGACGCTGAAGAGTTCGAGCTCTTTGCCCAGCCGCCGGTGGTCGCGCTTTTTTGCCTCCTCCAGCTTGTGGAGGTATTCCTCAAGATCCTTGGTGCTGAAGAACGCCGTGCCGTAAATGCGCTGCATGGGGTGCGACTTCTCGTCGCCCTTCCAGTACGCGCCCGCAACGCTCAGCAACTTGAACGCCTTGATGCGCCCGGTCGAGAGAATGTGCGGCCCGCGACAGAAATCCAGAAACTTTCCGGTACGGTATGCAGAGAAAACCGGCTCGGCCTTTTCTTCAATGAGCTGGCACTTCAGGAACTCGCCCATCTGCTCGAAGAGTTTCTTGCCCTCTTCCTTCGGGTAGTGGACGCGCTCGTAGGGCAGGTCGGCCTTCTGCAGCTCCGCCATCTTGGCTTCGATCTTGGCGAGGTCCTCTTCAGTGAACGCCTTCTCACGGTAGAAATCGTAGTAGAAGCCGGTTTCGGTGGGCGGTCCGATGCCGGGATGCGCGTCGGGGAAGAGTTCAAGAACCGCCGCGGCCAGCAAGTGCGCGGTCGAGTGGCGATAGACTTCAAGACCTTCCGGGGAAGTCGGCGTGATGAACTGAATCGGCCCGCTCGCCTCGATCGGAGCTTTCATGTCGACCAAACGGGAATCGACCCTGGCCACGAGCGCCTCGGCCGCAAGCCGCGGCCCAATCGACTTCGCAACTTCCAGAGGGGTCACACCCTGAGGAAATTCCCTGGTCGCCCCGTCGGGAAAGGTCAGTTGAATGGTTGGCATCCCTACAGTGTTTCCTAATCCCCAAAATAGAAGAGTTTAACTTAGCAAATCCCGCGGCTGGCGGTCAAACGGGCGGACTACCCGAATGGCTGATTGAATGCGTTACAATAGGCTCGTGCCTGAGCTCAGTCGTTTCTTCGGAATCATTATTCGAATGTTCTCCGATGGAACCTGCTGCAACAAGGCAGAAGACCTCGTCCCATAAAACCGCTAGAATAGGGAATGTATGGTCCACCCCATTTATCGCGTCCGGTCATTTGAGATCGTGAGGCCCTACACCCTGCGTGTCGGCTTCGACGACGGCACCGAACAAGAGATCGATTTTCAGCCCGTCCTCGCCGGAGAACTCTTCGGACCGCTGCGCGATAACGCCATTTTCAACCGGGTGCAAATCGACCCCGAAGTCCACACCCTGGTCTGGCCGAACGGCGCGGATTTTGATCCCGCAACCCTCCACGACTGGCCTGCCTATCGAGATTCACTCGCCGCTCGCGCCCGCCAGTGGGGATGCACGCCAGCCTGAAGAAACACTCCACCGCACACCCCGACAGGTCGGGGTATGCGCCACCCGGGAAAAGCCCACGGTCAGAAATTACCCTGACCGTGGCACCCCGCTTAGCAAATCCCGCCGCCAGCGGTCAATCCGCGCAATCCGCATATGAGAAAGAATACTTTGAGGGAAGAACTATTAATGGGGGGTGGTAGATCAAGAGCCGCGGGTGGCGCAGGCATCGTTTGGTGATGTCTGCGATGCATTAAGTCGTTTCTGAAACGCGAAACTCTGCGATAACCGGTTAGCTGAGTCTACCTTGTTTCCTCAATTTCCGAGTGTAGATACAGACAGCTAAGAGTATTCCCATTCCTATGAGCGCACCGGTCGTCCCACCCTTTATTGAGCGCATGGCGGTTAGCCAACTCCTTAAAGCCGTTTGCCATGCGACTGCAAATAGACCAACCCCGAATGACGACCAAAAAAGATAGTAAGCCTGCTTTCGGAGGAAGAAGAGAGCTACTGCAGCAAACATGGAGACCAGCGCCTGGATCATCGTCAGGCCGTAGTCAAACGCTGTTAGACTCTCCATGTACACTTTCATTTCAGGACTAAGAACGATTGACCCTGACAAGATCATATACCACGACAGGCTGGTCCAGAGGAAGGAAACCAGATAGAAGACGCAAATAATCCAGACCCAGATAGGTCGTTTTCTGGTCATCACGGTTTCATTCATAGTATCCACCTCAACATAAGGTTCCAGAATGCGGCTCTTTCAAACTCTCCGGTTCTTTTCCGTCAGGCGAGCTTCAGGGTTTCTGAAACGTCTGACTCTCCGCTACGGGCTTTCCCACCATTCATCATCACCTTCGACGTCAACCAAGAGAACCGCTCCCTCCGTAATTCCCAAGACGGTGCGCAGGTGACGGTCGCTCATGATTTCAAGATGGGCAGGCCCATGGGCTTTCCCGAGCTCGTGAGTTTCGGGCCGCATGATTAGGCAACGGAAACCAGAGACCCGACACCTCTGAAAAAAGACTTGCTCGTAACCGTGGTACTCATTACGAGAGAGCGTTGCATCCGGTTTGACGAAATACGGTTCTGCAATCTTAAGGTTCAGAGTGCCTGGCAGGAGAGCCTTTAATCCAGTGCGTTTCTCTATCAACGGAAGCATCGGGGCAAGGTTAGACCCAGCGACACCAAAACCAGATGTGACCGTGCCTTCAAGAGTCCGAATCGCCTTCCTCCTAGATGTTGGCGCGGGTGGCGCAGACGTCGTCATTCGATGTCTGCGATTCATTATGTAGTTCCTGAAACGCGAAAATCCGCGCCATCTACCTTCTAATTTTGCTGACGAGGGGGAAGCGCTCGGGATGTTCGATGGATTCCACCGCGAGGTCCACATCAAGGTCGGGCCAGTACAAATGATGCGGATGAGGGAGCTCCACGTTCAGCAGCTTTCCGACCGGAACATCCCGGAACCAGGGAAACTCCTCAAAGGACAGGAAAAGTTCTCGCCCGGCGAGGAGCAGCCAGAATCCATGCTTCGAAATGTTGGTAACTTCAACTTCTGAAGTGGGCTTTCCAAGCTGCGCGGATTTCATCTTCGTGCTCCATGATCAGTCGGTATGCGCTGTTTAGTTGGCGCTTCATCAAAGCGTAGTTCTGCGCCAGCTCGATTTCCGGGTCCATCCAGAACTTCGCTTCACCGCCAGGTCGGTAGACGTGCACGTGCATTCGAGTTTCCTCGCGCGAGAAAAAATAGAAACGAAAGCCACCATGGCTGAAGATCGTCGGACTCATCAGCAGGAATCATATCATTTTACGCGCGAGGGGGCAGGGACAGCGAAGATTGGCTTCCCCCAGCGCTGCTAATTCTTTCGACCCACAGAACCGCACTGGGGGCGCAGCTCGACTTTTTGGGGGCTGGAGGCGATCTTGCGACGCAAGGCCGGGGACCCCCGGTTTTCACGTGAAACATTAGATTCAAGATTCTTCTTGACAAAGGTGACCGAAACTACTACATATAGGGCCACGGATGCGCCAGGGGTCTATATCTTGGCCATTGCGCGCACCTTGTACCTATCCCAATTGAGGTGAAAGAAATAATGGGTGCCAAGAAAAAGGCGAAGAAGAAGAGGTAAGAAGGTTCCATTCCAGGTTTCCTCCTTTCCCCAGGCCCGCTCCCCCAAGGCGGGCCTCTTTTTTCGGCCGCGGCGCGGTTATGTTTGCCAATCCTTTCTTGACAGATGAATCGATATCCCCTAAAACGCGAAACGATGAGCTCAGCTATGGAAGGTACTCGTCGGGGCACGCCTTCAGGCGTGTCGTCGCGCTACCTTTCGTCGGCGCCCCTATCGCCGTTCGGGGAGAGCAGCGATAAGGGCGCGAAGGGATCAGGGGCGCAAACGTGGCTCGGCATGGCTGAAGCC
>JACQNR010000271.1 GCA_016202975.1 Acidobacteriota bacterium | reverse complement strand
AGCGCGAATACAATCGCATTATCGAGGCTCTCGGAAGCCTGGGCCATCACCTCTGCGATCAGTACGAACTGCAGCGGCTGGGCCACCCGTTCTACAATTCGCGGGCGGGCGGCGGCGAAGGACACCTGGAAGTTGCCAAGAACATCTATTACTCGAACAAAGACCTCTGCCACATGGTGCTGAGCCTCAAGCCCTTCGGCTGCATGCCTTCAACGCAGTCGGACGGCGCGCAGTCGGCGGTCGTCTCCCATTACAAGGACATGATCTTCCTGCCCATCGAGACTTCCGGTGAAGGCGACGTGAACGCCCACAGCCGCGTCCAGATGGCCCTCGGCGAAGCCAAGGTTCGTTCCAAGAACGAGCTCAACGCGGTCTTGGAGGAAACCGGAGTGACACTCGAGGAAGTGCGAGAGTACGCCGCGGCGCACCCGGAAATGCAGAAACCCATGTACCAGTTCGGCCACAGGAAGGGCGTGGTGGGCGTTGCCGCCAACTTCGTGCTGCACGCCGCCGAGCGCATCAAGGCCGAACGGAAGACGAAGGTGCTCGTACAGTAACGCCGCCACCCTGGCGGCAACAAACTGCCGGCTGGAAGCCGGCGCTACAGGCGAGGCACATGCCGGCTGGAAGCCGGTGTTACAGACGAGGTGAAATGGATAGCGCGAAAAAATTGATGGTCGGTTTGGATGTCGGCTCGACCACGGTGAAGTCGGTGGTGGTCGATACGACGACGCAGAAGATTATCTGGAGCGACTACCAGCGCCACGACACCAAGCAGCCCGAGAAGTGCCTCGAGTTCCTCAAGCGCATGGAGTCGGAGGCTGGGATCAAGGTGGGTGAAACGCGTATGTTCGCCACCGGCAGCGGCGGAGGCGGCATCGCGGCATTCATCGGGGCGAAGTTCGTTCAGGAAGTGAACGCCGTGTCACTCGCCGTCGAGCACCTTTACCCCGAATGCGGCTCGGTCGTCGAATTGGGCGGCCAGGACGCCAAAATCATCATTTTCAAGGAAGACCCCGAGACCGGGCGCAAGAAGAAGATTCCTTCCATGAACGATAAGTGCGCGGGCGGCACGGGCGCGGTCATCGACAAGATCAACGCCAAGCTTCGCATCCCCGCCGAACAACTCTGCAACATGGGTTACCTCGGGGAGAAACTCCACCCCGTGGCAGGGAAGTGCGGCGTGTTTGCCGAGACCGACATCAACGGTCTCCAGAAAAGCGGCGTCCCTCCCAACGAGCTTATGGCGTCGTTGTTTGAAGCCATCATCATGCAGAACCTGGCGGTGCTGACGCGCGGCAACACGCTGCGCCCGGTGGTTTTGCTGCTGGGCGGCCCCAACACCTACATCAAGGGGATGCGCGACTGCTGGAAATACAACATCCCGAAGGTTTGGGAAGAACGCAACTTCCCCCTGCCGGAAGGCAAGGACCCCGCGGAGCTCATCACGGTTCCGGAAAACGCCCAGTATTTTGCCGCCCTCGGCTGCGTGCGCTTCGGCCTCGACGAAGACGAAAGCCTCGGCATCTACAAGGGCTCTGAGAAGCTCGACCATTACATCAACTTCGGCCGCCAGGAAGAAAAGGCCAAGAAGGGCGGGGGCGGGCTCTGCAAGACCGACAACGAACTGGACGAATTCAAGGATCGCTACAAACCCAAGAAGTTTGTTCCGCACACCTTCAAGCCGGGCGAGCACGTCCAGGCCTTCATGGGGATCGATGGCGGCTCGACTTCAACCAAGGCCGTCCTGGTCAATCACAAGGGCGAGATCATGGTGAAGTGCTACCAGCTCTCCAAGGGCAACCCGCTCGAAGACACCAAGGAGATGTTCGCGAACCTGCGCGACCAGGTCGAATCGCAGGGCGCGACGCTGGAATTGCTCGGCGTGGGCTCGACCGGATACGCCAAGGACATTTTGAAGGAAGTGCTGCGCGCCGACGTGGCCATCGTTGAGACGGTGGCCCATACCGAGGCTGCTTTGCACTTCTATCCCGACGCCGATGTGATCTGCGACGTGGGCGGCCAGGACATCAAGCTCATCATCTTGCAGGACGGGCGCGTCAAGGACTTCAAGCTGAACACGCAATGCTCGGCGGGGAACGGCTACTTCCTGCAATCGACCTGCGCGGGGTTCGGCTTCGACGTCAAGGAATATGCCGACATCGCCTTCGCCGCAAAGTCCATGCCCATGTTTGGCTACGGATGCGCGGTGTTCATGCAGTCCGACATCGTGGACTTCCAGCGGCAGGGCTGGAAGCCGGAAGAAATTATGGCGGGCCTCGCGAACGTGCTGCCCAAGAACATCTGGCTCTACGTCTCGCAGATTCCCAACATTGCCTCGCTCGGCAACACGTTTGTGTTGCAAGGCGGAACGCAGCACAACCTGGCGGCGGTCAAGTCCCAGGTGGATTTTATTGAGTCGCGCTTTAAGGACAAGGGCCTGAAGCCGAACGTCATCGTGCATGAGCACTGTGGCGAGTCCGGCGCCATCGGCGCGGCTCTGGAGGCGCGGCGCTTGCACGGCCGCGGCCAGATTACCAACTTCATCGGGCTGGACGCGGTGGGCAACATCAGTTACCTCACCCATCGCAGCGAGGATACCCGCTGCTACTTCTGCAAGAACAAATGCATGCGGACGTTCATCGACGTCAGCATCGCGGACGCGGACGAATCGTGGAAGAAGTCGAAGATCCCGATTCCGGTCGGCGTCAAGCGCCTGATAGTCGGCAACTCCTGCGAGAAGGGCTTAGTCGAGGACGTCAACGACATGCGCGAGATCAAGAAGGGTCTCGACGCAATGAAGAAAGATAATCCCAACATGACGGAAGTCGCGGCCAAGGCGGCCTTCAAGTCGTACGGCCCACCCGTAGTCGCCGATCCGCTTCCGAAATACCGGTTTACGACGGCGCAGAAGAAACGCGTCGAACTGATGGAAAAGCGCAAGCGCCTGCGCATCGGTATTCCGCGCATCCTGAACACCTACTCCATCGGCCCAATGTTCAGCGCCTATTTTGAAGCGCTGGGCGTTCCGGCGGAAAACCTGGTTTATTCCGACTACACCAACGAGCAGATGTACAAGGAAGGCGCCAAGCGCGGCGCGATCGACCCGTGCTTCCCCTCCAAGGTGGGCATCCCGCACGTCCACAACCTGCTGTACGTCCACCACAAGAAGAAGCCGCTCGACATCATCTTCTGCCCGATGATCGACGATCTGCCCACCGACTTGCCATACGCGCAGGCCCATCGCGCCTGCCCCACGGTGACGGTGACTCCCGAGGCCGTCAAGGCGGCGTTTATCAAAGAAGGCGACATGTTCAAGGAAGCGGGCATCAAATTCCTGAACACGTTCGTGAACCCCTTGCAGCCCACGCTTTTTGCCAAGCAACTCTTCGACGAGTTCAAGGATGTTTTCGGGCTCTCGTGGGAAGAGAACCAGCGCGCCGTCAACGAAAGCTACAAGGCTTTTGACCAGTTCCAGAACGGCATCCTGCGCGAGCAGGGACGGGAAATCCTCAAACGTCTGGAAGCCGAAGACCGCATCGGCATCGTGGTCCTCGGGCGGCCTTACCACAACGACCCGGGCATCAACCACGAGATTTTGGAAGAGTTCCAGAAGATCGGCTATCCGGTGCTGACGCAGGCT
>JACQNR010000260.1 GCA_016202975.1 Acidobacteriota bacterium | reverse complement strand
GTTCTCAGTGTTCAGTCAAGAAAACAGACCTCGAGGCATCAGCCGGATCGCGTCAAACTAATGAAAACGAAGTTGAAAACGTACAATGTTCCCCCTCAACCCCGGCCCCTCTCCCTCAGGGAGAGGGTGGCCCGGAAGGGCCGGGTGAGGGAGTAAACGTCCACTGACGCGCGCGAGAACGTGACTTTACTTCTGACGTTTACATTAGTAAAGGCCCAAGGCAGATGGCCTTAACTGAAAACCGACAACTTTGCTTATGAAGGTCCGCCTCGCCTCCGGAAACGACTTGCGTGCGATCATCGCCATTCAGGAAAAGAGCCGCGAGGCAGCCCGATGGCTCCTGAATGATTACGCGCGCCTCCTCGACGACTCCGGGGGCATGATCCTGGTCGCCGAGCTGCCTACCCTCGACCCGCCGCGCGTGGTGGGCTTCGCGGCGTTCCACCGCATTATTGATGAAACAGAACTCTTCAACATGGCGGTGGACCCGGACTTTCGCAGGCAAGGCGCAGGACGCGCGCTCTTGGTTGAGGCCCGCGAGCGGCTGCTCATGGCGGGCGCCAAGCGCGTGTACCTGGAGGTCCGCCAGTCGAACAAACCCGCCCAAGCGCTTTATTACTCCGTCGGTTTTGCCATCCACTCCCTCCGCAAGGACTACTACCGCGACCCGCCTGAAAATGCATTGGTGCTGGGCTGGGAACTCAATCCTCCCACCGTGACATCGAATTTCTAAGAAAGAGGGGCTGGGGTGTTGCCATACCAGCAGATTGCCGAAGGTGACCTCACGTGCTTTCTTTTGCTTGAATGCGGGTGGATGCCGTGCTAGTCTGACCTCGGAGTCATCATAAATACCAGGAGGTGACACGCCCGTGAGCAGCCCAGCCGAGGCCATCCGGGAGCAGTTGATGGCCAGTAGCCCCGAGTTCCAGCGCCTCCGTGAAGAGCACGCCCGCTTATCCTCCCAGCTTGAGCAACTGACCTCCAAACATTTCCTGACCGACCAGGAACAAATGGAAGAGGTTCGTCTCAAGAAGCTGAAGCTACGGATCAAGGACCAGATGGAGATGCTGGTCCAGAAGGCGCGCGTCGCGTAGGTTGACGCCAGGAAGCGGGCCCACCCGGACAACGGGAGGGCCGATTGTGGCGGGGGTACGACCGTCGTCGGTGTGGTGCACGCAGCGAAGCGGATTCGCTCCTTCCTCCCGCAGATATCAAATCACTATGGTTAAAGAGGGTTATTGGTATGGGCTGCCGCTCGTCCTGACATCGGGCGGCCTGCTCGGTTTCCGGCTATATTGGTTAGGCGCGTTCTTCCTGATTCTCGCCCTTCTGGTCCTGAATTTCTTTCGTGACCCGGACCGAAAGATTACCTCCGAAACCGGCGCAATGGTTTCTCCCGCCGACGGGCGGGTAGTACAGATCGCCGACGAGGAATACGCAGGACGGGCTGTCAAGCGCGTGAGCATTTTCATGTCACCGCTTGACGTTCACGTCAACCGATCGCCCATCCCCGGCGCCATTACCGACCTTAGGTACAAGCAGGGCGCATTCCACGTAGCCTCTCTCGAGAAGGCCTCCATCGAAAACGAGCAGAACATCTTTACCGTGGTGGGGGACGAAGGGACGGTCGTTGTCAAACAAATCGCCGGATTACTGGCCCGCCGGATCGTCTTTTGGAAACGCCTGGGAGACCAGGTTGGGCGCGGCCAGAGAGTAGGTCTGATCAAGTTCGGGTCCCGGGTCGACGTGCTGGTTGAGCCCGGGGTTGAAATCCGCGTCAAAGTGGGCGACCATATCCGTGCCGGGAGTGACATCCTTGGATACATCCGACCCAAAGGCTAACCTTCCGCGACGCGCCGGGATTCGACGCGGGATCTATATCCTGCCGAGCATTTTCACGGTCGGGACCCTCGTGTGCGGTTACTACGCCATCCTCTCGACCCTTAAGGGGAGCCAATTAGTTTCGGCCGGGACTGACGTCGCAATGAGCATGATGGCTTTTGACGCTGCTGCGCAAGCCATCGGCTGGGCCATTCTGTTCGATGGGCTCGACGGGCGAATCGCCCGCCTGACCAACTCGTCTTCGGATTTTGGCCGGGAGTTTGATTCCCTCGCCGACGTCATTACCTTCGGGGTTGCGCCCGCATTTCTAGCCTATGCCTGGGGAATCCGAATGGTGGAGGTATCTTCAGCAACCCAGTCCATCCACCATCTTCGCCAGGCAGGCTGGATCATCACGTTCATGTTCGTGATCTGCGGCGCAGCCCGTCTGGCGCGCTTCAATATCGATTCCACAAAGCTCTCGGGGGATCGGCGCCATTTCATCGGCCTGCCCATCCCTGCCGCGGCGGGAGTCATCGCCGCGATCGTCCACTGGGCGAAAATGCCGGTCACCGAATGGACCATTGCGGCGGTATGGCTGGGTATCATCGGCACCGTCGCGCTTCTCATGGTAAGCCGCGTCCGGTATTTCAGTTTCAAAACTATCGACCTTCGCCGCCGCCGCCCCTACGTGATGATTATCGTCATCGGCGCGATTGTCTGGGCTATCTGGGCATTCTCCGAATACGTCCTTCTCACATTGGCGCTGACGTACGGCCTTTCCGGACCACTCGCGCGTATCTTGTCGCGAATCCGCCCTCAATCCCCAGCCCCAGAAGAGGTCCACGCCTCATGACCCGTCCACTGACGGGCAGGCCGGGTTATCGCGTCGGACTGGCAGGCGCTTCATCACTCCTCGGCCAGGAGATACTGCGCACCCTTAGGG
>JACQNR010000259.1 GCA_016202975.1 Acidobacteriota bacterium | reverse complement strand
GGTGTATACTGTGCGCCACCCGGGGCCAATTTCGGCGTTTCGCACGAAACAAGGCGATGCCCGGAGCGATTCTCCGACATAGAGAAGCAGGAGGGAATTCAAACCATGGCACAAGTTATTCCTTCCCCAACCATGAGCGGGTTGCTGTGCCTGACGATGGCCACCGCAGTGATTGCCCAGCAGGCGCCCAGCAGGACGTCCCTCAACTCGGCGAAAGAAAAATTGATGGCGGGAAAGCCCATCGTGGGCGGAACCGTCTCCACCTCCGATCCCAACATCTACTGCGCCATGGCCAACGCGGGATTCGACTATCTCTGGATCGAAATGCAGCACAGTCCGCTGACCTACGAGACTGTCGCCACCATGATCGGCACGTGCCCGTCGGCGCCGGCCACGCCGTTCATTCGCGTGCCGGACGCGACCGAGGGCGACATCCAGAAGGCAACCGATTCCGGGGCGCTCGGGATCATCATTCCCATGGTCGAAGACCCCGAGAAGCTCAAAGCCGCCGTCAAGTTTGCCAACTACCCACCCAAGGGGCGGCGCAGCATGGGCGGGGGGCTGTATATGTCCATCTACCCGGGCAACTACCGCCAGATCGCCAATGACAATCTGCTCATCGTCGGTATGATCGAGTCACCGGATGGGGTCGCGAACGCGGACAAGATCGCATCGGTTCCGGGCGTGGACGTGATATTCGCTGCAAGCGGCGACCTGGGGAGTTTTTCAGGCCGCCGGCAGGGCGATCCGGAGTACGAAGCGCTGGTCACCCGAATTCACGGCGCGACCCTGAAGGCGGGAAAGAAACTCGGCGGCCCGCTCAGCTGGCGCGACCGCGAAGGCTTCACCTTCTTCCAGGGACCCGGGGAAGCGACGCTCATCCGCACGGGCGCGCAGTCGGTTCTTGGCGGAGACGCGGCGAGCGGCAAGCGCGAGCTGGAGCGCGAAATGCAGCAAAAGTACGGTCCAAGCCAGCCCTCTCGCCCGGGCCAGGCACGCCAGTAATCCAGACCTGAATCCCTCATCGTCGAAACTTCGCGATCAAGCATCTCCAGGCCGGATTTTGCTCACATGCATCCTTCCGAGTTCTTGCACTTCGCGCCTTCTTGTCGTATACAAGAGTCAGCTTAGGAATGTCGAGTCTTCCCGGCGTTAACTTGAAAGGAAATAAAATTTCTGGACAAGTCTCAATCCGTTTTGACGATAAACAACCTCAGTGGGTTAAGAAACAGGGCGAAGACCTTGGATAGAATCTGTCGCCACAAGGGAACCGTACCCCATTGCAGACTGATATAGATCTCAATCGACGCGGTGATCGGGTTTCGCTCAACTTGCCTATCCATGTTGCCGGAACCGACGCCCAAGGCCGGCCGTTCCGCGAGGAGACTCGAACTGTCGTGGTCACCCGGCACGGGGCGAAGATCATCCTCTCCAGAGAGCTCCAGCCTGAAGCGGAGGTCACGATCCGATATCCCCGAACCGGACGTGAGGCAGCAGCGCGCGTTGTGGGAGACGCTGGGACGATTCACGACGGGCATCAATACGGAGTTGAGGTTCTGGATCCGAGCGTGAACTTGTGGGGGATCCATTTCCCCACCGCGGCGGAGGCCTCCAACGCCGTGGGCCGGGTGTTGCTGGAGTGCACGTCCTGCCACGCGCAGGAAATCAGCTGCCTCGACGGCCTCTCACTAGGAGTTTTCCAGGCGAACCGGCAAATTTCTTGCCCCTGCATGTGCTCCGAAGCGATGACGATTTGGACCGAAGTCTCGAGCGATGGCACGCCGGGATCAAGGGGAGCCGGCGGCGTGGCGGTCGGGCCCAAGCTAGCTTCTTCGGCTCGATCCCGAAACGCCCGGGAGACCGTGAGCCAGAGTTGGAGAATCAACGCCTGCGTCAGAACTCCAGCGTACGGTGAAGATCTGGTCCTGACCGATAATCCGTCCAAGGATGGTGTTCGCTTCATGAGCGAGCAGCGATATGTGGAAGACGAAAAATTAGAAATCGCGCTCCCATACCAACCGGGTGGGGGCAACGTGTTTATCCCCGCACAAATCAAGTGGACGAGCGGGGAGCCCGAAGATGGCGTCACCCTTTACGGAGTCACCTACCTCCGCCGCATCCGAAAGGCGACGCGACATTCCGCAACCGTGGAAGTCCACATTGGAATCATCGGCGTGGGATTACGGCTCACGGGCAGGATCGTGGACTTGAGCATGACGGGCGTGATGATGCAAACTTCCACGAAACTGGACCCGGACACTCACGTGCGCTTGGGAATTGAGATGGGCGTGGATACCTTTCGCACCATAGCGGTCGTTCGGCGCACAGTCTCGGGAGTGGGTATCGCTTTCGAATTCGCTCAGATGACTCAGCGCGATCGCCAGCTTTTGGGCCGCCTCATTTTGTCGTTCAAGCTTTCGGCGAAATCGTAAGACAGCTCGCAAGTCGCCATAGTTCCCGCGCCAATTTTGAACTATGATTACGGCCTCGCGGTTCTTTCGCCCGAGGGCTTGAATCTCCATTGGATGCTGGAGATTTTGATTCCCTCAAACAATCCGGCGCGTCCGAGGCCCTGGTTCGAGCTGTCCGGGAAGTGAACCCCCGGCCGCTCAACGCCGAGCAGGTTCTGGGCCTGGTTTCGGGCGGAGTCCCCTCGGCGCGCGCCGCAACGCTGATCAAGCTGCGCGGGATTGACTTTAATCCTACCGACGATTACCTGGAGGCTCTGCGCATTGCCGGTGCGGACGATTCCCTGTTGCAGACGGTCCGCGAGGCATCGCACTTCGGAGGCATTTCCATCCAGACCGCACTAGGCGCCGAAGTCGTTCTCGATGGCCGCCGCTCGCGGGAGATGCCTCCTTAGGCATCGTCTTAATCTAACCGCGGACCAAAGCCAGAGCCATGAGC
>JACQNR010000266.1 GCA_016202975.1 Acidobacteriota bacterium | reverse complement strand
TTCTTGACGGCGGCAGCGTCTAGCCCGACTACATCGCCGGCCAGATGTCTCAGGATGATATTGACGGCGCGCTCGTCGGCGGCGCGAGCCTGAAACCGGATTCGTTCTCGGCGCTTGTGAACTATTGACGCGCTGTGGGAGCGGGCGGAAGGGGTTGGATGGAGATTGCAGTCACCATAATCCACGCGTTAGTCAGCGTTCTTTTGATCCTGATCGTGCTGATTCAGGGCGGGGAGAACGTGGATATTACGGCGGCGTTCGGCGGGGTCAGCCAGGCGGCCTTCGGGCCGCGCGGCGCGGTTTCAACGCTCGCCAAGATCACCTGGGCACTGGCGGGGATCTTCATGGCGACTTCCATTACGCTTTCGATCATGGCGTCCAGGGATTCCAGCGGGTCGGTCATCAGGCCCAAACCGGCCGCGACAATACCCGCGACACCCGCGCCCAGCGCGCCGGTAACGCCTGCGCCTGCTCCGGCGCAGAAGTAAGGAAGTCGTCAGTTCTCAGCTGTCAGTCATCAGTCAACCCTCAGGCCGATTCTTACTGACTGACCACTGATGACTGTCCACTGTTCACTGCCTCTTGCGGAAGTGGCGGAATTGGCAGACGCACCAGCTTGAGGGGCTGACGGTCGCAAGACCGTGGGGGTTCGAGTCCCCCCTTCCGCACCATATTTTTGTTGCCTTCGCAAGAACCGGAAAGACCTCTTGGACCTACGCCGAATATGTCGTAGCATTCCCCATAGTCTCAGGTACGGAGGGGTAAAATCCGCCCTACGTTCGACCCGAGGGGGCCCAGACCCTGAAGCTGGAGTCGACATCGAATATGGTGTATCATCATCTTACGAGCAATTGCTGGGTTATCTAGACAGGCCAGAAGGATGGTCTGGCAGGAAAGGGAGGTGTCTATATGGCCCAAACAGTAAAGCCCTTGTTCGAACAGGAGTTGTCCTTTTTCATTAGAAATCAGGAGCAACTCGTCAAAGAACACGAAGGCAAGGTTCTAGCAATAAAGGGGAACCGAGTCCTTGGCGTGTATGATAGCCCGCTCGAAGCTTACCTTGAGACGCAGCGTGAGCACCCATTGGGGACATTCATGCTTCAGCTGTGTTCCCCAGGTCCGGACGCATATACTGTCACCATCAATTAGATGGCATCCCCACCTCGCCAAAAACCTGTTCCAGGCTCGTTTCGTGCATTTACGGTTAAACACACGGGTCTCGTGACCCGCATCGTTACATCAATCCAACTCACGACTGCGTTTGACCCGCGGAACCCGCCGACTCCACCACCGACATCGATAAGTGCCAGTGCTCTGTGGGATACAGGGGCTACCGGAAGCTCAATCACCCCCTCGGTTGCAAGAGAGCTTGGACTCACCCCGATTGGAGCACGGATGGTGAACCACGCTGGAGGGTCAAGTCTTTCGAACACTTACCTAGTTAATCTGCACCTACCGAACGGTGTCGGAATTGTTGGCGTTCCTGTCACGGAGCTGGGAGAGACCACCCTGTTTGGGGTGATCGTGGGGATGGATATCATCATTCGCGGAGATTTTGCGATAACAAATACGAATGGACAAACATGGGTATCATTTCGCGTACCTTCGATCCAAGGGATCGACTATGTGCAGGAGGCCCAAAAAATAAGGTACGCCGGCGTGGGTAGAAATGACCCTTGTCCATGCGGGAAAACCGACGCTATTGGCAAGCCGATCAAATTCAAGAAATGTCACGGGCGAAGATAAGCCCCGATTCAAATCCACGTCCACAACTCGATCCCTTCCCTATCGCCGACTTTACATGTGTAAATGAAATCGGATGCGAACACGTTGCCGGTGGTGAATAGGTCGCTTGGCCGGAGCATTCACCGAGGAGCGTGAGCCGCGCAAATCCCCCGGGTTTCTGTGATAAACTCAGCGTTTGTTAAGGCCCTTCGAGCCATGGCGCCTACCCACGATACCCGTCACAAGATGCGCGAGATATGCCGGATTGCCGCGCGCGTTTTTTATGAGAAGGGCTACGACGGCGCCTCTATGCAGGACATTGCCGAGGCGGTGGGCCTGACCAAGGCCGGGCTCTACCACCACGTCGGCAGCAAGGACCGCCTGCTCTTTGAAATCATGAACTACGGCATGGACATACTCGACGAGACGGTGCTGCAGAAAGTCAAAGACATCGCCGACCCGCGGGAGAAGCTCCGACAGACGATCAGAGGCCATATCGATCTCATCACCCGGGCGCGCGACCAGGAGATCACCGTCATCCTGCACGAGAACCGCTCGCTCAAGGGGGCGCTGCGCAAGAAGATCAACGCGCGCAAGAAGCAGTACATCGATTTCCTCGAGAGCTTGATCGGCCAGGTTCAACAGGAATCCGGCAAGGCGGCGACTTCGCCGCGCCTGGCCGCCTTTGCGCTGCTGGGCATGGTGAACTGGCTCTATCAGTGGTTCGACCCCGAAGGGCCCATCGGCCAGGAAGCGCTTACCGACGCCTTCGTCAATTTCTTCTTCCGCGGGCTGCTGGGAAAGACGTAGCGCCGGGCTTCAGCCCGGCATCTTTGAAGTTGACGACATGCCGCCCTAAAGGGCGGCGCTACACGGACGCCGCGCCAGCCGGAGATTTCGAATTCCATGACTCATCCCAATGTGGCCTTCCAAGGCGAGCGAGGCTCTTTCAGCGAAGAGGCGGCTTACAAGCTGCTGGGCCGGAACATTCGCGTCCGCCCGTGCGAAACCTTTGCCGCCATGTTTCGCTCCGTGGTCACGGGCAAGACCCGTTACTGCCTGGCGCCCATTGAAAATACTCTAGCCGGGTCGGTGTATGAGAATTACGACCTTCTCCTCGAAAACGACCTGCACATCATCGCGGAAGTCAGCCTGCGCATCGTGCACAACCTGATTGCGCTGCGGGGGACCACGATGAAGGATGTGCGCGAAGCCTATTCCCATCCCGTGGCGCTCGCCCAGTGCAGTCGGTTTTTCGCCCGGCACCCCAAGATCGAGAAGAAGGTTTTTTACGATACCGCCGGCGCGGTGAAGATGCTCGCCGCAAAGAAGCCCGAGGGAGCCGCGGCCATCGCCAGCCGCGTGGCGGCAGCCTTCTACCGGGCGCGCATTCTCCAGACGCACCTTGAAGACCACCAGGAAAATTACACCCGGTTTCTGCTCCTTTCGCGCTCGGCTAGAGTTTCGCCGCGCGCCAACAAGATCTCCATCGTCTTTTCCACCAAGAATGACCCCGGCGCGCTTTTCCGCTGCCTGGGCGTGTTTGCGCTGCGGGACATCAACCTCACCAAAATCGAGTCTCGCCCTCTGCGCGGCCGTCCCTGGGAGTATTTCTTCTATCTCGACTTCGAAGGACACCTAAAGGACGAGCGCAGCCGGCGCGCGCTTTCGCACCTCGCTGAGATCACCACCTTCCTTCGCGTCCTGGGCTGCTACGAGAGCGGCAAGCGTTAGCTATCTTCAGCGCGTGTTGATCTGCTGGCCATCCGACAGGATCCCTCACCCGGCTCGCGACTTCGGTTTCCTCCTCGGGATGATCCTCCTGCCCTGTGTATAGGTGATCGAACCGGACCTACTTTGCCTTCTACCATTGCGGCTTCGACACATCGCCATCCGGGAGAAATCCGTGCTTCAGGTATTTGGCTTCGATGGTGACATTGCTTGTGCAGGGACCCTCGATCTTGCCTTTATCGTCTCCGCCGCCAGCCGGAGGGCTTGCGCCGCCGCGCGCGGGCGGGTAATCTGAAAGCTATGCATCTGCGAAAGCCCTTTCTGGGGCTGATTCTTGCCGCCGTCGCTCTCTTTCCGCGACCCGTTGCCGCCAAGGAAGAAATGCTTCCGGACCTCACGGGCAGCTACCAGTTTCTGGTCGCGGACGATTCGCTAGGGCTGCTGGAGGAGGAGGAGCAGTTACACGGCTACATCGACGTCGCGCAGGGTGAGGACGAATCGGACAGCATTCTCAGTTACACGCTTCAAGGCACACGCAAGGCCAACCAGGTCGAGTTCACGACTAAGACAATCCATCGGAAGTATTATCGCTTCAGCGGCCGAGTGGAGCGCGGCGAGGGGAATAAGGAAAAAGATCCAGACTACCTGCGCCTCGCCGGGACGCTCGAGATCGTCACCGTCAACGGCGAAACCGGCGAGGAATCTGTCCAGCGCATGAACGTCATCCTAAAATCCCGCGGCCCCCAAAAACCATCAGCGGAAGAATAGTTTGACGCTATAGCGGCGTCGCGCCAAGCCCGGTGTCTGCGCCACCCGCCAAGTCAAGCCCCGAAGGGGCGAGCCAACCCAGCCCAGGCCATCGGCTGGGTGGGGAACGGAACCCGAGATGGCCCCCCTCACCCCAACTCTCTCCCCCGTTGGGAGTCTGTGTGATAACTAGGTTTTCCACTGGGTGCCATTATTTGTCTAGGGCCTTAACTACCGTAGAATCAGTGAAACATAGTTTCGCGAACCCTGTGGAAATCGCATTTTCTCGTGTTATCACCCAGACTCCCAACGGGGGAGAGGGTGGCCG
>JACQNR010000268.1 GCA_016202975.1 Acidobacteriota bacterium | reverse complement strand
TCCGGCGGTCGTATTGCTCACGCGCACAATCTCTGACGTGTAGGTGTGTTGTCCATCGGTGATCGATATGGCCGCCCAATTGCCTCTTACTTCTGCCGACAGCCTCATGTTGGACCCGATGTCCGGCGCCGAAGTGCTGCCTAACGGACGACTATTCATGCCTTTCTTGCGATCAAGAAGGTAAATCGTTTTTCCTTTAGCTAAGTAAACGGCTGCCAGGTAATTCTCAGCATCGTGAAAACGCAAAACCAGGGCTGCGTTCCTATCCCCGCGTACGTCCACAGCGGCTACCAAGTTCGTCTCGCTGACACCGTTGACGACGGTCACGGTTTCTCCGCTCGCCGACAATCTCCCGCCTCCGCGCTGGGTTTTGGCACCGTAATCGGTCCAGTTTGAAACAGCCTCACCCTCAAACTTGTCTTCTCGGATCATTTCTCCTGACGACGGGCGCTCGACGGCTCCCAAATCGAACTTGACCCCAAGCGAGGGGTCCCAGAAATATGCGTGATATCGAACATGGTCCTCCAGGCCGAGGATAGTCGCAGGGCCAGGCCCGCCAAAGCCCAGAGACGGCATGTAAATAATCCTAACCTCACCGGGAATACCCGCGGCATAGGGTAGACGAAAGTCTCCATTCCGATTTTTCCATTCGCTCTCGGTGTCGGCCCCCAACCCCTCCGATAAGGCGAGATGAAATTGATTGACGCCTTCATCGCGGGGTTCCAACAATGTGGTGCCGCGAGGCATGACCCATTCCGGGTGCGGCACAAAACGCCACCATTCGTACTGGCGAAGGAGCTTTGAATTGATTCCATCTTGATATGAACCGGGCAGGTTCATTCCCTCCTCCCAAGTCAGAAGCGACCACTTCTCGCGGTGAAAGGGTTTGTCACTGGTATACGATTCCCATGTTCCATTAGCGCCATACGTGAAACCCGCAGCTCCATTCAACATACATGACCAAAAGGCGACTCGCTGGAAATCCTCCAGGTGTGCTTCACCCAGCCTTTCGTAGCCGATTTCCCCCACGACAAGCGGTTTCGTAACCGCGGTGCGCGCGTAATGGGTGTTCAACTGCGATATCTCAACGGCGATACTGCGCCAGCCGCCATGTGAGGGTTGGAATAGGCAGAAATCCGTTACGGATTCGTCCTGCAAAGGAAGGTCATTAGCTGACACCTCATGAACGGTGACAGGGTGGTGAGTCGGATCGGTAGCACGAATGTATCGGGCCACGTCGGTCCACCCCCCTAAGTCTTTCATATCGATACCGAGCATCTGAAACCACAACGGATTCACTTTACGCGCCGCTTCGGCAGGAGGGTCGAAGACTTCGCCCCCTACGACCCAAAACACGGGATACGCTCCATAACGAGCAATGACGTAGCGCCAATGCTTCTTCAATTTGGCGACACCCATCTCCAGTAGCTTTTCGTACCAAGCACCGACAATGGCTGGCACGATCTCGGAATTCACAAGATGTTGGACTCTGCGGTCGGCGTAGTCGAAAAACCTCGGATTGATTCGCTTGAACTCCGGCTCCCAGACGCAGCCGCCCTCATTGCAGTAGCCAGGGTCAGAGGGCGCCTGCTCTTCACCGGGAACCAATCCGGCGACAATTTGCACGACCGTGAACCCTTTGGCCTTCCGGTCCGCCGTTAACTTCTGAAAACCTTCCCAGCTTAAGCGGTCAGACAGGCCGGTCCACCACGTGTCGCCCAGCCAGTAGAAAGGCGTTCCGTCGGCATACTCGAAATAACGCTTGTTCGAACTGACGCGCGGAGGGCCGTGCCGCAGCAGCGTATTGGTGCCCGTGTAGGCAGTGATCCGAATACGGCCTTCTTGTCCGTTCAGGTCAGGGTTGGTCTTGTCTGTTGACTCCAGGTGATAGGTATATTCGCCCGGCGAGGGCGGCGCGAAACGGACAGTCCACCCACTGCCCCCTCGCCAGAACGTCGGCACTCGCCATGTTGCCGCGTCTTTGCTGAGAATAACGTCCACATCCACGTCGTTGAAGGGATCCGCGTAGGCTTTTCGTGACTCAAAGGTCCATTCGAAAACCCGACTATAGGTCGCGGCGGGCTCCGCCGCCTTCGCCGCAGCCCCCGTTAGCATGATGAGAAACACTACCAGCCATTTCAGCTTGTTCATCTCATAGCCTCCTGTCTTTCGCCATTGATTGCGGTGACATCTGGGCCAGACACCTCAGCCTTGCTGTTGCTTCAGCACTCTGCCTGGGTCACTAAGTCACCGAGCGTGCTGAAGTCCAAGGCGGCGTCCTTTCATCTCACCGCGATAGCGGCCTTCTGCGTCATAGAGCTTGCTCTCCAGGTGCTCATCTGTCACCAGCGTCGGAAGTGCAGACGAAGCTTTCGACAGCATTGGGATCTCCCGAACCTCTATATTTCGGCCATAGGGGATATTCGCAAAGCGGCCGGGATCGTCCCCCATGCTCTGGCGTGACGTCCTGTACAGTCTGTGGTCGGGGAGATTGTCCTGAATCTACCCAACGGTCCAGCGTTGTCAGCGAATCCCATGAAACTACGAACGGGCCGGGGCCATGCCCGAATCCAGGTGCCATATAGAAGCGCACAAAATCCTTCAGACCTGTTCCGTACCGATCTCGCAGCCGCTCGTAGTAGGCGATTGAGTTGCTGGGTGGGATTGCCATGTCCACTGTGCCATGCATGAGCAGAAGCTTCCCCCCACGCCATCGGAAGGCGTCCAGGTCTGGACTGCTCGCATCGATGAGGTGCGAGATGTGCTGAATCGCAGCGATGTGCTGTGATGGCTCGAAAGTAAGAGAGTCAAAGGTTGGATCGCCTATGACCATGTAGCGCACGAGTTGGTCGGCCATGATCCAAACGCCGGCATCACCTTTTGCCGGAGGCCGGTCCGGCACAGGCTTTGTGCCAAATCCAAAACCGGATCCGTTCGTGCCGGCGCCCTCCAGGATGGGCCACCCGCCAAAACCCGTGATACCGCTGACGGAAAAGCCGAACGTGGTCTCGCCCGAAATAAATTCGGCGGTTGCAATCTGCGCGTTCGAGAGACACTCGGGCCCTTCGTCTCTACCGCCTGGGCAGACAAGCTTATGCACATCGAAAGCTGCGCGGCAGGCGTTGACATTGGCGATCACGCCATCCGCCAGTCCGTCAAGCGCATCGCATGTTTTCAATACGGCATTGGCGATCAATGTCGATTTGAGGGGGCTGAGCCACGCGCCCGGATGGCGATAAAGTCTCTGGGCAATTCCCAGGCCGCTGAGTTGCAGCGCCGTCAAATTGTAGGCGGGATGGATGGATACCACGCCGTCGTAATCCATTGGCCAGCGCTGGGCCACAGTGAGCCCTTCATGGCCACCTTGCGAGCTGCCATAGAAATATATTCTGCTCGGGGCGCGTCCATAGTATTTCCAGATCATCTGGATGGCGACGTCGTGCACTTTCTTAAGTTGCGCTCCGCCAAAATTCTCCAACGCCTCGGCATTTGTGGCAAAGGCTGCCATTCTGGTGATGTTGCCGTCGAACTGGTGACCAGAATCGCTTCCGAAAGTGACATTGCCCTGTACGGTGATATCGACCTCCTGCGGGATGAAACCATTTCCCTCGACTCGACCTGACAAATCGCGTTGGGGTGGTCGTGGCCGGTAATGGAAGTGCCGTCCATCGACCAACACGCCGTCATACCCACCGCCGCCCCTATGAACTGCATTTCCGTTCCACTTCGACGGCAAGTTGATTTGAAAATTGATGTCCGGTGCTTTTGGATCCACCGGCGCTATGGCACCCTTCAGGATGCAAATCGTTCGATCGTCCTCGAGCTTCTCGACCTCAGCGCTCGCAACCTTGGCTCCGTGCGTTGCAAGCCCGATCTGTGAGGCCGGGACTGACAGGCCGACTAAGGAGGAGCAGGATTGTGCGGTCCCCTCGCGCATTGATGTGCGACCTTGCACGCCAAGACCAAACGCAAAACAGGCGAATATGGCGAGGAACACTTTGCTTGATCTGCATTGATCAAACAAAAGAGGGCTTCTCATTACCGACATGCGGGGTAGCCAGTTCAGTTTAGAATTTTCCATGAAGGCCTCCCTTCGCCACAAATTGGATCAAACGCATCACGATAATGCTTCGAATGCCCGTAGCGGAGTGATTTTCCTTGCCCCGCAGTTCGACAGCGTTCCCTCCCGGACAC
>JACQNR010000255.1 GCA_016202975.1 Acidobacteriota bacterium | reverse complement strand
TCCGAGAGCGGCCCCGCCTGCGACGCCTTGGCCTTTTCCGTGTCGACTTCGGCCTGGTACTGCGCCTGCTTCATCTGGAAGTCGCGCGAGGCGGCGGCGATGTTGGCGTCTGCGTCGTACTTCGCTTTTTCGCCCTCCTGCATCGCAAGCGCCGACCGGATTTTTGAGTCGCGCGTGGCCTCGGCCTCGCCGATCGTCCCGTCGCGTTTGACTTCCGCTGTGCGCTTCTTGCCGAGGGCATCCAGGTAGCCTTCCTCGTCGCTGATTTCCTGGATGGTCAGGACGTCCACGCCGATGCCCATGCGCTCGAGGTCGGCCGAGGATTCCGTGGTCAGCTTTTGGGCGAAGCTTTGCCGGTCGCTGTTCACCTCTTCCACGGTGAGCGTGCCGAGAATGGCGCGAAGGTGGCCCTCCAGCGTCTGGAAGATGACCCGCTGGATTTGTTCGGGCGGCATCTTGAGGAAGCGCTCGGCCGCTGCGGAAAGCGAAATGTCGTCGCTCTTGATCTTGACGTTGGCCACGGCCTTGACCGATATGGGAACGCCCTGCAGGGTGTAAGCGCGCTTGATTTCGAGAGGAATGGTGAAAACGTTCAGCCACAGGTAGTCCACCTGCTCGAGCAGCGGCCAGCGAAACGCCGCGCCGCCTCGGATCATGCGGTAACCGATGATGCGTCCGTCCGGCAGCTTGTGCCTGCGCCCGCTGAAGATGGCCACGGAGTTGGGCGACACCTTGATGTAGTTCCGACTGAAGAGCGCCATCGCAACGATCAGGGCGAGCACCACGAATACGACGACGACGGGTACGAAGAACTGCGAAAGATCCAGCATGACCAGCCTCCACACCGTGCAGTTGTCAAATTTCAGTCATCAAGTCCAATGTTTGGCGGAAAAGTTATGGTTCATCTCCCGTTCCGCTTCATTCCGCCTTGCGCACGACGATCGTATCGCCCACGACCTCTTCAATCATCACCAGGCTGTTGGCGGGAATTTCGCCTCCGTCTTTGGCACGGGCAATCTTCTCGACCGCCGTTTGGCCCAGCATGCATCGCACTTGGCCCACGCCACCTTTGGGAATAGCTACGCTCACTTGTCCCTTTCTCCCGGCGAGTTCGCTAATGCTGGCGTCGGTCGAGGCTTGCTGGCCATAGAGGAACGATGCAAACAGGTAGATCATCCCGCCGAAGGCGAGCCCGCCCGCGAGGCCCATCACCGTACTAAGGCCGATGTTGTAACCAAGGTGCGTGCCGATGGCGCCGAAGCTGCCAAAGGCCGTAACGAACACGCTGAGCACCCGGCCGCTCATGAAACTGACGCCATCTCCGGCGTCAAAGTGATGCTCGAAGCTGTGATCGCCAAAGTCGAATATCTCACCCATGAAGAAGCTGATGATGAGCACCAGAAAGCCCACGGCCGCGATCCCCAGGAACACGGCAAAGGCGGAGAAACCAAGTATCCAGAACATGATGGAGCCTCCTCAGGAACAGGCCCGGTAGAAAAATGGCTATTCCCGAGCTCGAAACACCGATGGCTGCTATGGGGGCATACTCTATGACCACGCAGGAAGGAAGTCAAGGAGGCGCATCTATTGAGTGATTTAGCGAATGAAGATTGAGTGAATCAAGATCCGCAGTAGTTCAATCGCAAAGTCATTCAGGTATTGGATGAATGAACGTCCCAGTCTTCCATTCACCCCATCTTCATTCAGTCAATAAGTCAATTATCGGGCGAAGGCAAACATCACCCATCCCATCACCAGGGCGATTCCCACGAAAGCCGCGAAGGTTTTGGCGCTGTAGATAACGCAGTCCCGGCGGGTCTCCTTGGTCAGCACCCCGAAAACGACGGAGACGAAGAAGGCAAATAGGATCAAGGCGATGAAGTGCGAGATGACCATCGTTATGATTTAGTGATTGAGTGAATGAAGATTGAATGAATGGAGACCCGGGGCAACTCATTCGCTCAATCACTCAATCTTCATTCACTCAATTCTTCCTTCCCATCGCGATGTCGTAAGAATCAAACATTGTCAGAATGTTGAGCATTCCGGCAGCCACCAGGAACGCGGTGCCGTAATCCGTGCTGGCGAAAAAGATGTCGTCCCCCGAGTAGCCAAAAAAGTGGGCGACGGCCATCGCCACCCCCACGGACCACTCGCCGATAAAACCCAGCCGGTGGAGAATCGAGGGGGAGTTGAGGTGAAAGAACTCTCCATTCATCAGGATGCCCAGAATGAACATGCTGATGATCGAGCCAAAAAGGATCGTCGCGCGACCCCTCCTGCCTTGAAGAAAATGGCCGCTACCGGGGACCAGCCAGGCCGCAACCATCAGCCGGATCAGGACTCCCGTCGGTACATGCGGTTCTTCCACTTCTTCTTCTTCGGCCCGCTTTTTGACCGCTGATTTGGCCATTAGCCCTTCCCCGCCCCCCCGCGCAGGCTGCTCGGCAGGCTGCCTGGTCGTGGGCATTTGAAACTAGCACAGCTTCGAACAGGACGGCAAGAACGGCCGATAAGGATTATCGTCGCTGGTTGAAGGACGTTTGTGATAAACTGTGTCGATGCAGGCTATTCCAAGACGTCGGATGGCCTGTAACAGGATCGAAAAAATCGCCTCAGATGCAACTCTCTCGCCCCTACCGTCATCCTTAGTAAGGTAAGGACGGGAAAGTCGACATGGCCCGGCTAAGGAGCTGTGCGGCTTGGGACTGCAGACTATGCCATCTGAAGATTCGGGCGTCGGTGTAATTGTGGAAGAGCCACAGCCCAAAGCTCCCGCCAAAACCCCGGAACTGGTGTACCGCGCGACATTCGTCGAGTCTCAGATTTCGTTTGTTTCAATTATCCGCCAGATTCGCGAAAGTTGGCGCGAGCCCAAGGTCACGGTTCCACCGCAATATTACCGCGGGGAAGTGGAACTGCCCATCACCGGGATGCGCCCGTGGTTCCGGGACATTCCCAATATCATCCGCACCGGCCTCGAAAAGCCCAAGGACCCGATCGGGATATTTAACCGTGGGCAGGACCACAAACGCGGCATCCTGGCGCTGGCGCTGGGTGTAGCTGGAGGGGCCGTAGGATGGGCCATTTCCGGCAACCTCGGGGGTTTGCTCGGCGTCATCGCGGGCTTGGGGGTCGGGGAACTCGCCGGCTGGGCCGCTTTCCGTCATCGCCCGTATCCGCAAGATATCTGGCAGCAATATGCACCGCAGCAAAAAGCTTCTTGGGTAAACTCAGTCCTTGCGCACTTGCTGGTCGTTGCGCTGCTCACTCTTCCTTTCATACTCAAGCAAATGTCGACCCCGGTGAAGGCCGCGACGAAGTATGAGGCCATCGACATCTCGCCCTATCTCCCTTCAATAGAGGGCCCGGACAAGAAAATGGGCGGTGGTGGCGGCGGCGGCGACCGCTCCCCCACTCCCGCTTCGAAAGGCGTCCTTCCCAAGTTCTCGAAGGCCCCGCTCGCGCCACCCCAGGCCGTAGTGCCGGTGGTCGATCCAAAACTTCCCGTACCTCCCAGCTTGCTCGGTCCGCCAGAGCTCAAGCTCCCTCAGATGGCGATGGGGCAGCTTGGTGATCCGAATGGTGTTCTCGGCCCGGCATCGAACGGCCCCGGCTACGGCGGCGGAATTGGCACCGGCTCGGGCGGAGGCGTGGGTTCGGGACGTGGCGGAGGATTCGGTCCCGGTGAGGGCGGCGGATTTGGCGGCGGAGCTTATAGCGTGGGTGGCGGCGTGACCGCGCCGATTCCGATTTACAAACCCGAACCACCTTATTCCGAAGAAGCCCGCAAGGCCAAGCATCAAGGCGTGGTGGTGCTCTATATCGTGGTCGATTCGGCGGGGAACGTTACCGAAATCAGGGTTGTCCGTCCCCTCGGCCTCGGCTTGGATGAAAAAGCAGTGGATACGGTGCGCACCTGGAAGTTCAAACCCGGAATGAGAAACAGCGTTCCCGTCCCCGTCAGGGTCCTTGTCGAAGTGCAATTCCGACTATTTTAGGACGCTGCAAGCCTTCCGCAGAATGCTCCCAAGTTTCATCCTAACAATCTCTTGACAGAAGCCTTACCCGCCAGTTACTTGTAGAGATGCACCCATTCTGGGAGGTCGTCTAACGGTAGGACTGCAGACTCTG
>JACQNR010000253.1 GCA_016202975.1 Acidobacteriota bacterium | reverse complement strand
GGAGCGCGGCCTGTCCGATTTCGACGTACGTCACCGCTTCGTGCTTTCCAGCACGTGGGTACTTCCTTTCGGACGAGGCCGCCGGTGGGTCTCCCACGGGGTTGGAGCGAAGCTTCTCGCCGATTGGGAGTTCTCGAACATCGTGACACTCCAATCCGGGCAGCCCATGTCGGCGATTCTACCCACCGCGTTCAGCGGCACTCAGTCGAATGGCACCGATCGACCAGACCTCGTTGCCAATCCCAATCGGCCGGCAAGTGAGCGCACACCGGATCTCTGGTTCAACACCAGCGCCTTTCAAGAGCCGCCCATCTATTTCGACGCGCTCGGAGCCTTCAGCGTGCCCGGAAACGCCGGCCGCAATGTCATCACCGGTCCGGGATTGAAAGTATGGGATTCAAGCCTCGAGCGTCGCTTGCAGTTTTCGGAGCGGGCGAACCTCATTCTCCGCGCCGACTTCTTCAATTTCACCAATCACCCCAATTTCGACCGGCCGGGACTGATCTTCGGCACCTCTAACTTCGGACGCATCAGTTCCGCCCAGAACTCCCGCCAAGTCCAGTTTTCTCTTAGATTTAGCTGGTAGGATTGCACTTCCCGAACGCTCAACCGGGGGCCCGTATTCCCCAGTCCCCGCCAGAATCATCGGCGCAACCCGGCTACGATCTGGGGTGAGGCAACCCTCACCAGACTTACCCGCATCATTCGTCCACACAGGGAGTTCCAAAACCTACTTAGGAGGTCAGATGAGATGACTCGAAAAGTCCTCACGACAGCTTTCGCCGTAACGGCTGCCTGCCTGGTTTTCTCCGGCTTGGCCTTCGCGAAGGCCAGGGAGATCCAACTGGCGTACCCTGCCAAGTTAGCCAACGGTCCGGAAATCCAGCCGGGTTCGTACAAAGTGGACGTGCTCAACAACCAACCGACGCCGGAAGTCGTCTTTTACAGGGGTAAAGAGGTTGTGGCCAGGACTCCGGCCAAACTCGTCGAACTACCCAGGAAAAGCGACCAAACCCAGATCCACTCCAAAATGGAGGGAGATTCGCGTCTGATCACCGAAATACGGCTGGAGGGTTGGAAGGAAAAGCTGCTTTTTGATGAGCCGACGCAAACTGATCAGTCAGGGCGGTGACGTCCAGTTGAAATCCGGGGGCGGCCAGTGTGCCGCCCCTTTTCTTTTTTTGCTAACCCACACCCGCACCGAGGATCCGTACAGGTCAGGGCTCTCGTCCGGCCCGGCTCAGGCCTCACAATCTTGCCAGGCAAGTCTTTTCACAGCTCAGCATCTGGCCGGGGATCAGCGAGCATTTCCTAACATCCATCACTCGCAGGCACCCGAACTCCGGCTCCTGCTGGACGGCCAGCACGCTCGCCTTCTTCCCTGACTCCGGACAACGGACCGAACGCGGCCTGCTTCCCGGGCCCCATTTCCAGATCGCGTACGCTGAAACCATCCAGGCGAGAAACACCCCAAAGACTTCCAGCTCGATGATGTGTGTCATGGCTCAGTCCTTTCCTCCGCGAGGGTTTGAGGGCAAGTCCTGGCTCGGGCCCATCTCTAGCGTGAGCGTACTCCTCGGCGGGTGCAAATGCAAGCCGCGGTCATTGCGGGTAGTGTTCTAATTCCCGAGGGAGTTCCCCCGGCTGTGCCGGGGGATACTTACCGGGTCGTCTCGTGAGGCAATATTCTGCGCCCATATGCCGATGGACCGTCGGAGCTCTCCAGCCCCTTCACGGTCGTCCGCCAGCTGACGGTTGGCCTCGCGACTCTTTTCACCCGCCGTGCGCGGGCGACAGCGCTGGGAGACTGGTTTGTCCTCGTGTGTGTGCAGAAGACGATGGGAGCGCTTGCGCCCCGTTCGGGGCGCCAGAATGTGGCCCAGCGCGACAGCGCTGGGAAAACGGGATCGGTCCGTCGTCTCTCTCTGTTGCAGCCCCGCAGGGGCGGCAGGGGTGTCGCCCCTGCCGGGGCTGAGGTCTGGCGCGGGGCTCGCATTCCCATCCCGCAAGGCGCGACTGTGGGCCACAATCTTGCGGCCCTCCGGGCCTGGAAAGAAACCTTCGAACTTCTTCCCAGTATGCGCCCCGTTCGGGGCGACACACGATAACTTTAATGTGAAATCGCGACACCGTAGCGCCGGCATCTTGCCGGCTGTGGCGCGGGCATCGTGCCCGCGCCATGGCTGGGGCGTGACGCCCCGCCGACGGCCGCCGGGACGGCGGCGCTACCTGCGAAATTGGGACACTACCTCCCTTCGCGCATTAGCGGGAGGGGATTCGTTTATTTGTAGAGGTGCGCGACGTACTTCTCGTAGCCGTTGTACAACTTGGTGGGGACAACCTCGCCGGTTTCAACGAGCTGCTCATGCGCCTGTGACCATCGGGGGTGCGGCTTGTTGGGGTTGACGTTCGATACAAAGTCGTACTCGTTAGGGACAGCGGTGTGCCAAAACGTGGGCGGTTGTTTCTCCACGAACTCGAACCGTTTAATCGCCTTGATGCTCTTGTAGCCATATTTCCAAGGGGTGTGCAGCCGGAGGGGCGATCCGTTTTGATTGGGCAGGATCTTTCCGTACGCGCCGACGACGATGAAGGCGAGTTCGTTCGTCGCTTCCTCCATCGTCAGCCCTTCATAGTAAGGCCAGTAGTTGACCCACGTTCCACCGCGTTGGCCGGGCGCCTGGCCTGGGCGGTAGAAGCTCTCCATCCGCACAAACCGCGCCTTGGACGTCGGGGCGGCAAATTCAACCAGCTTCTTCATCGGGAAACCGATCCAGGGAAAAATCACTACCCAGCGTTCGACACAGCGGTGACGGTAGACGCGCTCCTCCAGAGTCATTTTCTTGATGAGATCATCGACATTAATCTTAAACGGCTTTTCGACGTGCCCCTTGAATTCGATCTCCCAAGGGCGGGGTTTGAATCCCACGGCGACATCCTTTACTTTGTCTTTCACTTCCGTGAACTCGTAGTAATTGTTGTAGCCCGTGGCCACGCGCTCGGCGGTAATGGGTCGGTCGGTCTTGTATTCGGGATTGCGCGGAGCCGTGAGCGGAGCGAGGACGGGCATCGGCTCGTCCTTCCCAGCGGGCAATGCAAACCCGCGCGAACCCGGCAGGATGAGGCCGCTCGCTCCGGCAATCAGCCCCACCGATGCCCCCGTCAGAAACTCGCGGCGGTTGAGATAGACGTGCTCCGGAGTAACTTCGCGCTCAGGGATCTCCCATCCGCGTGGAATCTTGATTAGCATTTGCACCTCCGCCCTGCACAGATTACATATATTGTACCACCGTGTTCGACCGCCGTTGCACACTTCCATTCAGCTTATTGTCTGTGGTTAAGGCCGATCTGTTACACTTGAGGGCCCCGTTACATTTGACAACCGGCGACGCCGTCCTTACCATCGATTTTTCGGAAACCAGCCGAGCATTCGCCAGGAATCAGATCGGGGAGTGTCCATGCCTGAGCAACTTCTAATCGCCAAAGGAGAACGCGACGTCCATCTCCTGCCCCAGATGGCCAATCGCCACGGCATCATCGCCGGCGCAACGGGGACTGGGAAGACTGTGTCACTCCAATCGCTCGCTCAAAAGCTCAGCCAAATCGGCGTCCCCATCTTTCTCGCGGACGTGAAGGGCGACCTCGCGGGCATCAGCCAGCCGGGCTCGGACTCGAACCTCAAGGTCACGGAACGCGTGGGGAAGCTCGGGCTCACCGATTTCGTTTTTGCCGGGTGCCCCACCGTGTTCTGGGACGTTTTCGGCGAACAGGGCCATCCCGTGCGTGCCACTGTTTCGGATATGGGCCCCGTGCTGCTGGGCCGCCTGCTCAATTTGAATGACACGCAGAGCGGGGTGCTCACCCTGGTTTTCAAGATTGCCGACGACCAGGGCCTTTTGCTGCTCGACCTCAAAGACCTGCGCGCCATGCTACGACATGTCGGCAATAACGCGGCCGATTTCAAGACCCAGTACGGTAACGTTTCGGCGGCGAGCATTGGGGCGATCCAGCGGAATCTCCTCGCCCTCGAGCAGCAAGGCGGCGAACAGTTCTTTGGCGAACCCGTGCTCAATCTCGACGATCTGCTTCAGACCGACGCACGCGGCCAGGGTGTGGTCAACGTCCTTGCCGCGGATAAACTGATGTTATCGTCAAAAGTCTATTCGACCTTCCTCCTTTGGCTGCTCTCCGAGTTGTTCGAGCAGCTTCCGGAAGTGGGCGACCAGGAAAAGCCCAAGCTCGCCTTCTTCTTCGATGAAGCTCATCTGCTTTTTTCGGATGCGCCCAAAGCGCTTCTGGAAAGGGTGGAGCAGGTTGTGCGACTGATCCGCTCCCGGGGCGTCGGTGTTTTCTTCATCAGCCAGAATCCCGCGGATATCCCCGACTCCATCCTCGGCCAGCTGGGCAATCGCCTCCAGCACGCCCTGCGGGCGTTCACGCCTCGCGACCAGAAAGCGGTGCGGGTGGCGGCGCAGACGTTCAGGACGAATCCAAATCTGGATGTTGAACAGGCCATCAGCGAACTCGCCGTGGGCGAGGCGCTAGTGTCGATGCTCGACGAACACGGCACGCCGGGAATCGTCGAGCGCGCGTTGATTTGCCCTCCGCCAAGCCGGATCGGGCCGATCAGCGCCGGCGAGCGCCAGACCATCATCCAACAATCGCTGGTATACGGCCAATACGAAAACGCCGTTGACCGCGAATCCGCTTACGAAAAGTTGAAAGCACAACGTACGCTGCCGGAGGAATTGCCGCGCGCGGTGGAGCCCATGCCGGCTGCACCGGCGCCCGAAAGTTTCAGAATGCGAACCCCTCCGCCCGTGGTGGGCCCTCGCCCCGCCTACGGGCGGCCGCGTCAAACCATGGCTGAGGCCATGGCCACAAGCGCCGCTCGAGCCGTGGGCAGTCAGCTTGGCCGGCAGATCATACGAGGAGTTTTGGGATCGATCCTGGGCGGTCGCCGCTGAGGTCCCTGTAGCGCCGGGCTTCAGCCCGGCATGCCGCCGCTTACAAGCTGCCGCAGATGCCGCCCTGAAGGGCGGCGCTACCTCGCGGGAGGAAGCATGCAGCGGAGAGTCTTTCTTCAACGCTCGGCACTGGGGATCGGCGTTGCCGCAGCGCTCGACTCCTATCCCAGAAAAGACGCGCAGGCCATGACGGTTCTCGGCCCGGTGCCCGCTCGCGACCTGGGCCGCGTCCTGATGCACGAGCACGTGCTCGGGGATTTCATCGGAGCTGACCAGGTGAGTCCCGAGAGGTACGACGGCGAAGAGGTTTTCAAGAAAGCGCTGCCGCACCTCGAAAAATTGAAGGCCGCCGGCTGCGACACCCTGGTGGAGTGCACACCCGTTTATCTCGGACGCGACGCGGCGCTCTTGTGCCGTCTCGCCAAAGCCAGTGGACTCAAGATCGTGACCAACACGGGCTATTACGGCGCGGCCAATGATAAGTACGTTCCGCGCTTCGCCTATTCCGAATCCGCCGATGAAATCGCGCTTCGCTGGGTGCGCGAATTTGAAGATGGAATTCCGCCCGACAACATTCGCCCCGGATTAATGAAGATCGGAGTGGACTCGGGTCGGCTCTCGGAAATCGACGCCAAGCTGGTGCGCGCGGCGGCGCGCTGTCACAAGCGCACGGGCCTTGCCATCGCCTCCCACACGGGCGACGGTGTCGCGGCAATGGCTGAGTTGGATATTCTCAAGGAAGAAGCCGTCGATGCCTCGGCTTTCATCTGGGTTCACGCGCAGAGCGAAAAAGATCGGACCATCCATGAACGCGCCGCGAAGCTGGGCGCATGGGTCGAATTCGACGGCGTTTCGCCCGCCACGACGAGCCAACATGTTGATTTGGTCCTGCACATGAAGCACATCGGACTGCTGCACCGCGTCCTCATTTCGCAGGACGCAGGCTGGTATCACGTCGGAGAGCCGGGCGGCGGCGAATATCGCGGCCATGAATTCCTCTTCACCGATTTCCTCCCCGCCTTACGCAAGGCCGGCCTGGGCGAAAAGGACGTCCACACGCTTCTGGAAAAAAACCCAGCCGGAGCCCTCGCCCTACACGAGACCTGAGATGCCTCGCGGGTGCGATATTCGCCTCTGACCTTAACAATACAAACCACTTATAGCCCATTCGCCGCCCTCCTCAATCAGCCGGACGTGGCTGTGGAACCTCAGATGCTATAATGATTAGTTTCGAAGCTTGCCCGTTGAGGTCGCCATGTTCAGCGTCTTTCTGTGGCTCGCTCTGATCCTTTATGCCTTGGGAATCCTGCTGACTGTTCCTGCGGTAATCCGCCGGCGGCCGGAACTCTCTCCCGGTGCGCTCACGGCCCTTGGGCTGGGCCTGGCTTCGCATGCGATAGCCCTGGCCGTTGAAACGGCGGAACTGCATCGTCTTCCTGTAATCGACGTTCGCAGCGCCATGTCCTTCTTTTCCTTTCTGGCCACGGTGGCTTTCTTTTTCGTTTATTTGCGCTATCGCATCGCTGCGTTGGGCCTGTTCATGCTGCCCTGGGTGTTCGTTTTCACGCTCATTTCCGCCATCCATCCGGAACGTCCCTTTGCCGACCCGGCATTTCGTGGCGGCTGGCTCCTGGTCCACATCACCTCGATTTTCCTGGGGTACACGGCGTTTCTGCTGACCTTCGTTGCTGCCTTGATGTACTTGATTCAAGAGCGCGAGATCAAATCGCGAAAACCGCACGGACTCTACTACCGCCTCCCCTCGCTGGAGCTTTGTGACGAGCTGTATTCGAAATCCCTGATGGCCGGGCTTCCCTTCCTTTCGGTGGGAATCCTGACAGGTTTCCTCTGGGCGAGCAGGACTTGGCAGGGGCCCTGGGAATTCGACCCGAAGATCCTGGCATCCATGGTCACATGGTTGATTTACCTCGTGCTGTTCTCGACTCGCTTGAGCGGCTTTTGGAGAGGCCGGCGCAGCGCCCTGGTTGCGGTTTTTGGCTTCGCGGCCATGATGGTCACTTTCCTTGGGATAAGTTTTCTGAGCGGGCAGCACGGCATGCAGCCGGAGCTCGGGCCGCTGCCATAAGCGCGGGATTCGAGTTTCGC